>JAIEMN010000011.1 GCA_019752115.1 Gemmatimonadaceae bacterium | reverse complement strand
GCCATCGACGATACCTTTGAGCCCGATCTCGAATGGCTCACCCCCTGACCGACTCGCTCCCGGCTCCGCGAGTGTTACCCATCATCCCGGTCCAAGCGTTACCGATCATCCCGGCTGAACAAGCGGTGAGCTCACCTCTCATGTCTCATGTCTCGATGCTCACAGCTCGGCTCTCAGCTCTCAAGAGCAATCCAAGCGCGGCGCAGCCGCGCCCACCGCAAACTGGACGGCCGCCCCACCCCAGCGCACACTTCGGCACCTCTCCCCCTCCGCCCAATCCAATGCGCCCCTACGTCCCGCTCCTCCTCCCGCTGTTCCTCGCCGCTGCCCCGCTCCACGCGCAAGCCGCCCCGCAGGATCTCTGCACCGGCCACTGGGATGGCCGCATCACGCTCCCCGCCGCCGCGCTCGACTTCGATGTCGACTTCGTGCGCAGTGCGAACGGCGACTGCACCGGCGATCTGTCCATTCCCGCGCAGCAGGCGCGCGATGTGAAGCTGTCGAACGTGCGCGTGCGCGGTGACTCGGTACACTTCGAGATGGGCGGCGTCCCCGGCACGCCCACGTTTGATGGGGCCGCCGCGGCCGACCGGCGCACGATCAGCGGCGCGTTCACGCAGGCGACCCTCAAAGTCAGCTTCAGCATGACGCGCGGGGCATCGCCTGCCGAACGGGCGCGCAAGGCGCTCGAGGGCTTTGATGCGTGGGTGGATTCGGCGCGCACCGCGTGGAAGGTGGCCGGCCTGTCGGTCGGCATCGTGGTGAACGGCGAAGTCGTGTACCTCAAAGGCCACGGCTACCGCGACGTCGAGAAGAAGCTCCCGGTCACGCCCAACACCCTCTTCGCCATCGGATCATCCAGCAAGGCGTTCACGACGTTTGCGATGGCATCGCTCGTGGAGCAGGGCAAGCTCGCGTGGGATGTCCCGCTGCGGACGTATCTGCCGTGGTTCAAGCTCACCGACGAAGCCGTGGCCCAGCGCCTGACGCCGCGCGATCTCGTCACCCACCGGAGCGGCATGCCGCGGCATGACGCGCTCTGGTACAACAACAACTGGGCGACGCGCGAAGAGCTGGTGCGGCGCCTGGCGTATCTGCCACTCAACGCCGATCTGCGCGAGAAATTCCAGTACAACAACCTGATGTTCCTCACCGCCGGCTACCTCGTCGGGAGCCTCACGGGCAAGACGTGGGAAGAGGGCGTCAGCCAGCTCGTCCTCACGCCGCTCGGCATGTCGCGCACGAACTTCAGCGTGGCGCAGAGCAAGGCCGACGCCGATCACGCGGAGCCGTACGAAGTGCGCAAGGATACCATCGCGCACATCCCCTTCCGCGATATCACGCTGGTGGGGCCCGCCGGCTCGATCAACTCGAGCGCGGCGGACATGACGCGCTGGGTCACGATGCATCTCGCCGGCGGAAAGCTGGAGGGCAAGCAGATCGTGCGCGCGGACCTCGTGAAGGACATGTACCGCCCCTACACCCCCATCGGCGGCATCACCGCCAACCCCGAGCTCGGCCCGCAGAGCTATGGCCTCGGCTGGTTCGTGGACACCTATCGCGGGCACTATCGCGCCGAACATGGCGGCAACATCGACGGCTTCACCGCCAGCGTGACGCTGCTCCCCAACGACAACATCGGCATCGTGGTGCTCGCCAATCAGAACGGTGCGGCGCTGCCGCAGCTACTGTCGCGCCACGCGATGGATCGGCTCTTCGGTGGCGATCGCAAGGACTGGAGCGGCCTCGCGCTCGCCGCCTCCAAGGCCAGCGCCGCCGCCAATCTCGCCGGCGCCGCCACCGCCGACAGCCTGCGCACCGTGGGCACCACGCCACAGCACAAGCTGGCCGACTACGTGGGGGCCTACGCCGACAGCGGCTACGGCGCGCTGCGGGTGACGATGGAGCGCGACACGCTCGTGCTCACCTACAACAACATCACCGCCAAGCTGCAGCACTGGCACTACGAGACGTTCCGCGCTCTGCGCAACCCCGCCGATCCGGCGCTCGAAGGGATGACGGTCACCTTCCGCACCGACGCCCGCGGCCGCGTCGATGGCGCCGTACTCCCCATCGAGCCCGCCGTGAAGCCGGTCGCCTTTGGCCGCCAACCCGACGCGCGCCTCCGCGACGCCGCGTTTCTGCAGACACTCGTGGGCCGCTACAAGAGCGCCCTGGGCGAGATCGCGATCACCCTCGCCGGCAGCACGCTGACCGCCACGCAGTCCACCGGTGCCAGCACCGTCCTCGACCCGGGGCTCGGCCTCGAGTTCCAGTCACGCGCGAACACCTCGGTGTCGATGCAGTTCGTGGTTGATGCGGCGGGGAAGGTGACGGCGCTCCGGTCGATTCAGCCGGGGGTGGTGATGACGTGGGCGAGGGTGCCGTGAGCGGATGATTTGAGGATGCAATGGAGAGGCGAGAGGCGAGTGGGAGTTGGGGTAGTGAGGGAGAGTGGTGACCTCACCACTGACGCACACCACGCAAACTCCCACTCGCCTCTCGCCTCTCCAGTGCCATCCCCAGCGGCGCAGCCGCCCACCTCTACTTCACGACGACGCGCGTGATCTCCACCACCACCCGTCCCTCCGCCTTCGCCACCCCAAACTGCACCCCCTCCAGCTGCGCCAACTCCAGCGGCCCCATCGCATCACTCAGCAGGTCATACGGCTGAAACGTCGGATACGGTCGCGGCAGCAGGACCAACGGCACGCGTGACAACTCCGACAGCGGGACGCGCACGGTCGTCACCTTGCTGTCGAACGTCACCCGGGTGCCGAACGCCGAGCCATCACGCAGCACCAGCGCGATCTGCACCGGCACCGGGGTCGCCGAGCGACCGGTGATGAGCAGCGTGTCGCCGGTTTGCGTGAGGCCGGCCGGCATCACGGCGCGGAATGCGACATGCCACGCCGTGCCGCCAAAGTCATCGATCGCCATGCGCCACGCCGCGGGGACGCTGTTGTACGCCGGCACCAGTTCGGAGCGATAGCGCACGCCCTCCATGTACCCCGGGGTGATCACCCGCGCATAATCGCGACCGGCATCGAAGACGGCCTTGGCTGAGGCGGGGACGCGATACGACCACGCCTCGCGCGCGGAGTCGTTCTGCGTAAGCCGGCGATACGCGGCGGTGGCCGTGGCCACCAGCGAGTCGGCCGTGGGCGCCGGCGCGTAGTAGTCGCCCAACGCGCCGCCACGCAGCGCGCGGGATGGGGTGTACGCCGAGGGCTTGGCCGTCGCGGTGGTCAGGAGATACACGCCCGGCTTCACCGTGAACGTGGTGCCCATCCCTGCCGGCTGCCAGCGATTGCCGCTGTTGAGGGGACGCAGGCGCACACCGCCCGCAAGCTCCGGCAGCCGCAGCGTCATGGGCTGTGCGCGATGCACGATGCGCGTCACCGCGCGTGTGAGCGTGCCGTACGTGAAGGGATCGATCACCGGCTCGGCGTCGGGCATCACCTCGAGGCGCCACACACCGGGGGCCAGCTTGTCCAGGAAGTACGCGCCGCTGCCGCCGTACCGCACCACGGGCGACGAACCCACGCCCGCAACGTGTTTGAGCGTACGCATCGAGGATGGCGTCGTGGTGGTGGTGCCGGCGTATGCGAACAAGGTATCGGTCAGGAGTTCGCTCACCCCCGCTCCCGCGGCGTCGAGACGCACCTCACCACCCGGCCACCCGAAGCGCGCGGTCGTGGGGTAGGTCCCCGCGTCATACCCGCGAGGCACCCGGCGAAACGCTTCACCGGCAATCAGCAGGCTAATGGCCTTGGCCGGCGTGTACGCCAGGTTCAGGAAGTGCGTCTGATATTCCGTGTTGCTGTAGGCCACCGCCATCGGGTCATACGCAAACTGTGTGGCCCATTGAAAACCCGCCGTGCGAAAGGCGCGCGCCATGGCCGGATACATCACCGGGCGCAGGACGTCGGCGGCGTCGAACTCGTAGATCATCCGCGCCTTGTCGCGACAGAGCGGTTCCCCCGCAAACGGGACCGCATAGCGATCCACATTTGGCAGCGGGTTCTGCGGCAGCTCGGCGCCGCGCACGAGCCCGGTAGGATACCACTGTCCGCTCACGCCCTGAATATTCGCGCCGCACACCGCCGTGGCCTGCTCGGGGCGGAAGTGCTCGGTGATGTTGTAGAAGATCGGCTGTTGCGCCCCACCGCGGCGCGCGGCGTCCACGAGGCTGTTGATGTACGCCGTGATCGCCGCGGCTGTCATGCCGTCATGATGCGGTTCGTTGAACAGTTCGAACGCCACGATGTTCGGATCGGCGCCGTACGCCTTGCGGGTATACGGATTCACATGGGCCACGAACTGCTCCAGGTAGCGTCGCTGCGGCGGCAACGCGCGCGGGTTCCGCCCCATCTCGCTTTTGGGGAAGCGCGCCGAGAAGCCGGGCTCGGCGGGATCCGGCTCCGGATAGCCGCTCCCCCACCAGGCGATGGGGGTGAGAATGGCCTTGATGCCGCGCTGCTCGAGCTTCCAGAGCAGATAGTCGAACAGATCGAGATGCTCGTTGATGAGCAGTGTGCCGAGCGTATCGCTGACTTCGCGATCCCACACATGAATGCGAAAGGCATCCACACCGAGTCGCGCGAGGTGGGCGACATCGGCGTCGATGGCGGCCTTGCGATTGAGCCCCAGGCGGCCGATGGCCCGATAGTCGTAGGCGAAGGGGGCGGCGTAGTTCACCCCGAAGAGCGCGACTTCCTGTTTGGAGGTCGTCCACCGGAAGACACCAGCCGAGTCGACGTAGGTGGGCGACTGGGCAGCGAGGGGGATCGCCAGGCAGACGGCGGAGAGGGCGGCCAGAAAGCGCATAGCGTCATTCTATCCGCGCGCCGGGCGATTGGCGCGGGTTATACTCCGTGCCATGCCCACCCTGCGTTCGGTGAACATCGGCCTGCTGCAGCCCCTCGAACCCGGTGCCGCCAAGCGGACCGGGATTCACAAGCACCCCGTGGGCGGGGCCGTGCTGTGCGATACGCTGGGGCTCGTGGGCGACGCGATCGGGAACGCCAAGCATCATGGGGGCCCCGATCAGGCGGTCTATCTCTACAGCGCCGAAGACTACACGTGGTGGAGCCGCGAGCTCGGGCGCGACCTGCCGCCCGGGATCTTCGGCGAGAATCTCACGATCGACGCCTGGTGGGAGGCCCCGCGGGTGGGGGATCGTATCACCTTTGGCGAGGTCACCCTCGAACTCTCCGCCCCGCGCATTCCCTGTGCGACACTCGCCGGACGCATGGGCGATCCGCACTTCGTGAAGCGCTTCGCCACCGCCAATCGCGGCGGCGCGTATGCGCGGGTGCTCTCGACCGGGGCGCTCGAAGCCGGCGTCGTGGGCACCGTCACGCGCGGCGAGGCGGCGTGGCCGGCCATCAATGAACTGTTCGCGGCGTGGTATCGCACGCCGCGGCGGCGGCGAGAACTGCTGGAATACACAAAGGCCCCTCTCGCTGTCCGGGCAAGAGAGGCCTTCGTGAGCTGGGCGGCGTCAGCGGACGAGTAATCCGGCGCGCCACTCGGTGCGTCCCGGCGTCAACGTGAACAGTTGCGCCGTGACACCCCGGGCAAGGCGCAGTGCTACGCGCCCGCCCCACTTCCATTCGTCCTCCTCACGAAGGTGGATGTGTTCCCACGAGGGCCCGACCTCGAGGCGACGATCCAGGAGAGAGAGACACGTGGTTGCCATCCCAGAACTGTCCGCGCTCGGTGCCATCCCTGCGGTCGATCGCCTGGACCATCAAACCTTCACTGACGATGCGTCCATGTTCGATCTGCCATCGCACGGAGCCCGACACGGCGCCGTGTTCCACACCCGAGTACCAGCCGACACCGGGCGCAACGAATCCCAGTGAGCCAAGGCCCAGGTGTCACGACAGGCCGGCCTGAACCACATGCGTCTGTGATTCGTCGCTCGGCATGCCGAAGTAGTGCGCCTCCACGGCGACCCGCGCGCCCAACGGCGCAATGCCGGACGCGGTGCGGAAGGCGGGGGAAGCGAGTGCTTCCCAACTCAGACGCGGACGCGCGAGCACCTCGTGCGGCGCACCGGCCGCCTCGTTCGCACGCTCCGACGCATTCACTTTATCCTGCGCGCGCAGGGCTGGGGGCGCACTCACCAACAGCCACGCGATGATGGGAACCACCGACCGGGGAGTCATGGGTGAGACGATGCGCGCTGGCGGTGTGACGCCCTAGCAGGCATTGCCTCACATCATGTGGGGAGAGCGAGGAGAGTGAAGGATATGCGCATGTCTTTGCGCGATTCGAACCTCTGACATCAGCAATCAGAAGTCGGCAACCCCCGAGAGCTCAGGCGGAAGAACGTCAGGGGGAAGAGCTCAGGACAGCATGTGGTCCTGAACCCTTCCCCCTGACATTCTGCCCCCTGAGCTCTCAGGGGTTACTCACCTCGGATCTCCGATCTCGGACGCCGGCCTACCCCAACTTCGGTCTCTGCGTCAGCCAGTCATGCTGCTTCTGATACTTGTCCGCCACACTCAGCACGATGTCGTCGAGATAGAGATTGCCGGCGATCTGCGTGCAGATCGGCTGCGGGTTGAGCGGCGGCGGTGCCGGACGCGCGCTATCGCCGGCAGCCCCACCGCGGCCGCCACCACCGCCGCGGCCACCGAAGTTCTGCTGGCGCACCCCAAAGCCCATCTGCACCACCGCCACCGGATGCCCCGTCTGCGCGTGCACGCCGGTATCGGCTGCACCGACGTACACATCGGTGTTCTCCAGATACTTCTGCCACGCCACAATCAGCATCTGCCGGCGGCGCTGCGAGTTGATGAAGTCGAACGCCGTGGGCGTCCGGCCCGGCACCCAGCGATTGAGCTGGCCATCCGTGCCCGTTGACCCCGGCGTGAGCGGGTTCGCCGCTGGTGCCGCTGGCGTGGCACCCGGGGCAGCGCCCGGCGCGCCACCCGCCGGCGCGGCACCACGACCGCCGCCCCCCGGGCCACCCTGCCGCCCGTACCGCTCCATCACCTGCGTCATGTCGATCCCCATCTGCTTCGCCTTCCACTGCACATACGCATCGAAGGCGGCGGCACTCTCCACATTGATGCCGCCCTGGCTCCCGCTCACCTGCGGCGGATCGGGGAGATCGACCAGCTTTGCCCCCAGCGCCTTGAGATGATCGGCGAAGGCCGTGAACACCGGATCCGGATTGGCCTGCGAGCGCACGCCAAAGCGCACCGTCTTGAAGTCGATGTTGTTCACGAAGTGAAAGGGCATCGTGATCGTGCCCGGATCCTTCTCGTCGGCCCCGTGGATCACGTTGAATACGATCGCCGCGTCTTCCACGGTGCGCGTGATCGGCCCCACGCGGTCCTGCGACCAGGCGAGCACCATGCCGCCATCGCGGCTCACGCGACCGAACGTCGGGCGCAGCGCGCTCAACCCGCAGGTCGTGGCGGGGCTCACAATCGAGCCGCTCGTCTCCGTGCCAATGCCGAACGCCACACACCCCGCCGCCGTCGCCGACGCCGGGCCGGCCGATGAGCCACTCGAGCTCTGCGACAGGTTCCACGGGTTCTTCGTGCCGCCGCGGAACCAGTTGCCACCCTGCGCGAACTGCCCGGTGCTCAGCTTCGCGATCAGGACCGCCCCCGCATCGCGCAGGCGCACCACCACTTCGCTGTCATGATCGATCACGCGGTTCTCGAAGTCCGCCGCCCCCCATGTCGTGGGCGTCCCCTTCACCGCGAACAGATCCTTCACACCATACGGGATGCCGTGCAACGGGCCGCGATACTTACCCGCCGCCAGTTCGGCGTCACGCTCGGCCGCTTCCTTGAGCGCGCGCTCGCGCAGCACCGTCACCGCACACATCAGGGTGGGGTTGTACTTCTCGAGCCGGTCGAGATAGAGCGTCGTGAGCTTCACGCTCGTGATCTTCTTGGCACGAATCGCCGCCGCCAATCGATGCATTGGCAGGAACGCGATGTCTTCTTCATTGGTGGGGAACGCCGCCGTCCCCCACGGCTCGAGCAGGAAGCTCCCCGGCTTGGCCACCCCTGCCCCGCGCCACGCGAACGGCTGCCGCGCGAACGCGCCCGGCCCCTTCTCGCGATAGGTCTTCTCCAGTAGCGCGCCGATGCCACCGGGATAGGGCTGAAAGGTCCAGCTTACCGGCTCCATGTTGTCGAGCGGCACCGGCGGCGTGGCCGGCTGCTGCGCACCGAAGCCACCACCGCCACCGCCACCGGCCGGTGGCTGGGCCAGCGCCCGCGCGCCAAATCCGAACGTCGTGGCCGCCGCCGCCGCGAGCGACGTGAACACGAACTGGCGGCGATCGACCTCACTCGTAAAGCCGCGCTGCTCCGACTCCGCGATGAGACGCGCTTCCTCGGCGTCCAACAGGTCGAGTTCATCGTGGAGACCATCGAAGGGCGTCAGCGACATGCAGCGGCTCCGGGGTTGGGCGTCGAAGGGACAGGGACCGCCCTATTCAACGCGCCACCGGGCCGTTCCGCTACTGGTATCCGTAGATGCGCGTCACGCCCGCTTCGATGTAGGTCATCTTCCCCGCCGCCCACGTCATGTTCCGCTGGCGCGCGCCGGAGGTCAGGGTGATCGAGACGCCCAGG
Organism: Gemmatimonadaceae bacterium; assembly: GCA_019752115.1. Classification (NCBI taxonomy): domain Bacteria; kingdom Pseudomonadati; phylum Gemmatimonadota; class Gemmatimonadia; order Gemmatimonadales; family Gemmatimonadaceae; species Gemmatimonadaceae bacterium. The sequence continues at coordinate 130,650 of JAIEMN010000011.1, read as the reverse complement.
GTCGTGAACACCCCCTGTTCCACGCCGACGGTCTCGATCGCCGGACTGCCACTCAGCGGCGTCGCCGCGCTGAAGAGCGAGTCGGTGTAGGCGCCCCCGCGAAAGAGCGTGATGCTCTCCCGGACCGTCCGCCAGATCTGCCCATCGAGCGTGTCGCGCCGGGCCGAGGGCGTCTGGCCGTTCACCGACAGGAGTTCGTAGCGCCCGTAGATGGTGCTCGGGCCTTCGATCGGACTGTTGATGCAGCCCATCGCCCCGAGCAGGAGGGCAGCCATCACGGCGCGAGACAGCCGGCGGGTCGGTGACATGCCTTGAGTGTGCCCCCACGGGACGAATGCGGCAATCCGTCGCGGCGCCCGAACTCAACTGGCGGTTCTACTGGCTTTGCAGTACCCATTCGTCATGGATTGCTCTTCTTGGCTGCCCGTCGCACGGCGGTCCTCGCTGGGCCGGGGGGCGTTGGCCGCACGGCTCAGTCTGGTCGTTGGCCTGCTGGGCGCCCTCCTCACGGGACGCCCCGCCAGCGCCCAGGTGCTCCTCAATACCGGGACCATCACCGGCGTCGTCCGCGCGGCGCCCACGAACGTCGCGCTGCCCTATGCCGTGATCGCCATCGGCCAGGTCGGCATCGAGCGCTTCTCGGGCGCGGACGGGCGATACGTTCTCACGCAGGTACCCGCCGGCAGCTTTCAGCTGCAGGTGCGGCGCATTGGCTTCGTGCCGCAGACGTTCACCGTCACCGTGACCGCCGGCGCCACCACGACGCTCGATATCACACTCGTGCAGGTGCCGGTCCGCCTCACCGCCATGCTGGTGCGTCCGGTCGAACCGTGCCTCAAGCCCGGCCTGCCCGATCCCAAGAAAGAACCGGGGATCGCCACCTTGGTCGGGCTGCTGCGTGAGAACGCCGACACGTATCGCACGCTCGTCCAGCAGCATCCCTACGCCTACGCGATCTATCGCGCCTTGGGCTCCACCCTGGGCGATTCGGCGCGAGTGACGAACATCGCCGCTGAGCGCATCGATGGCATTCGCGCCGTTCGCTACAAGCCCGGCAAGGTGGTCAGCACGGAGCGGGGGCAGAGCACGATGCAGTTGCCCACGGTGCTCGATCTCAGTGACAAGGCGTTCATTGAGAACCACTGCTTCCATTATCGCGGCACCAGTCAGCAGAACGGCGCGACCTGGTTCTCCCTTGAAGTGCGTGCCGCCGAGAAGATCAAGTCGCCCGACGTGCACGGCATCTTCTGGCTCGACAGCGCGACCGCACAGCTGCGTCGGATGGAGCTCGAGCTGAGCAAGCCGGACAAACTGCCCAGCCAGCTGCGCACGATTCAGGCGGTGGCCGTGCGCACCACATTCCTGGAGATTGCCCCCGGCCTCTCGGTGGTTGATGATGTGTGCGCCATCAATTTCCTGCGCAACGCGCGCACGCAGATGCCGCACCCGCTCGAACTGCAGCACGTCCAGGCCGTCGCCTTCACCGCCACCGCGCCGCCCGACGTTCCCCCGCGCCGCGAATTCCCCAATCCCACCTGGATCGCCGGCGGCCGCATGAAGATCAGCGAACTCTCCTGCAGCGAAATCGCGCGCTGATCGCGTGGCTCATGCCGGCATGTTCATGATGATTGAACTGATCACATCCGAGACATACGAGGGATCCAAGTCTTCCACGTGCGTCTCGGATGACGTGGACGGCTTGAATGCCTTGGATGTGATCAGTAAAGGCGTGCGAATCCCATCTCGAGCAGCGATTCGCACGTAGTCCGAAGCAGGGCGCCCGCCGCGGCAGCTCCCCTACAGTTGTGCGGGGCCCGGCTGACGCCCGACGCGTGCGCGGATCGTCACTATGCATAGCGCGCATCGGTCGTCTGCCGGTGCCGTGCGGTGTGGCATCCGCCTCGGAGCACGCGATGACCGACTTCACCTCCCCCACCATCATGAAGGCCGCGGTCGTGCGCGCCTTCGGTGCCCCGCTCACGATCGACGAGGTCCCGGTGCCGACCCCCGGTCCGCATCAGCTCCTCATTCGCGTCGTGGCGAGCGGCGTCTGCCACACCGACGTGCACACCGCCGACGGCGACTGGGCCGTGCGCCCGCTCCTGCCGTTCATTCCCGGCCATGAAGCCGTTGGCGATATCGTCGCCATGGGCGATGCGGTCACGGACTTCATCATCGGTGATCGGGTCGGCGTCCCGTGGCTCTTCAATGCGTGCGGGCACTGCGACTACTGCCAGAGTGGACGCGAAACGCTCTGCGCGACGCAGCTGAACACCGGCTTCTCGGTGAATGGCGGCCACGCCGAGTATCTCGTTGCCAACGCCGACTTCGTCGCCCGTATCCCCGAGGAGCTGGATCCCTTCCTGGCCGCTCCGGTGCTCTGTGCCGGGGTCACCGTCTATAAAGGACTCAAGGAGAGCGACACGGTCCCCGGGCAGTGGGTCGCCATCAGCGGCATCGGTGGGCTGGGCCACCTCGCCATTCAGTATGCACGCGCGATGGGTCGCCGCGTCGTCGCGATCGATGTGAACGACGACAAACTCGCGCTGGCATCGTCGTACGGCGCGGAGCTGTGCATCAATGCGCGGCGTGAAGATCCGGTCACCCTCGTCCAACAGGAAACGGGTGGGGTGCACGCCGTGCTCGTCACCGCCGCCGAGCGCGATGCGTTCGACTACGCGCTGGGGTTGTTGCGGCGCGGCGGGACCTGTGTACTCGTGGGCCTGCCACCGGGGGAGTTCCCGGTGCCGATCTTCCCGGTCGTGCTGAAGCGCCTTACGATACGCGGGTCCGTCGTGGGGGCGCGGACCGATCTGCACGAGGCGCTCGACTTCGCCGCGCGTGGCCTCATTCGCGTGACGCGTGACGTGCGCAAACTGGAGGAGATCAACGACGTGTTTGCCGATTTGCGGGCCGGTCGCATCACGGGCCGGGTCGTCCTCGATCTGCGGCGGCATGTACCGCCGGGCAAGGCGCGCAGCGAGGCGCGGGAGACCAGCGCCGTCTGAGCGAGCATCCCGCGCCCCTGCTCCTGTGTTTCGTGCACGGGCTCGGACGCTCCTCGGAGGACTTCGAGGGCGTCCGCCGCGCGCTGGGCAATACCTGGCCCACGATCGCTCCCGATCTCCCCTTTCACGGGGCCGCGGCCGCCCGGACGCCACCAGACGCGGCGGCCACGCTGACCGCGTTTGCGGACACGGTCGTCGCTGCCGTGCACGACGCGCGCGCCGAACGGGTCGCGCTGATTGGCCATTCGCTGGGCGCAGCGGTGTGCATCGAAGCGGCACGGCGGCTGGGCCCGCGCGTTGCGCACGTGATCGCCCTCGATGCCTTGCTCAATCCGCGGGTGTATCCCCGCCAACCCGCCGCGCTCGTGGCCGTGTCGCGGGTGGCGAGCCGGCTGCTCCATCCGCTCCTGGCGCACCTCCTCGCGCGCGCCCTGCTCCCGGCCCCGCGCGATCCCGCCCGGCTGCACGAGGTCGTGCGCGGCCTTCGCGCCGTGCCGGCGCGTGTGGCCGCCGAGGCATCCGCCGATCTCGCGGCGTGGGATCGCGACGCCGCCCTCACCGCGATCACCGCCCCCGTCACGCTGGTGCCGGCGGCCCCCTTCTATCGGCCAACCGCCTTCGCCGCCTTGACGCCGCGCTGCGCCCTGAGCGGACCGGTGGCGGGGAGCCACTTCTTCCTGCTGGAGCGACCCGAAGAGACGGCCGCGTGCCTCCGATCGATCCTCGTCGCAACGACTGATCACACCTCGTCGTCGCCTCACGCGCGGTAAGCACGCGTGAGGCGATTGCGCGTTACGGGCGGGCGTCCTATCGTCACCAGAGCTATGCCATTTCTTCGAAGCCGACGCGTCGGTGCGCTGCTCGCGGCATGCTCGCTGGTCGCCTGCACCAAGCCTGCTCCGCCGATCCTGCGGATAGGGCTCATCGGCATTTTCGAAGGGACCGCCAAGGATGCCTCGGGCATTCCGGCGCAGCGAGGGGCCCAGCTGGCGGTTGAGGAGCTCAACGCGGCGGGCGGCGTGAACATCGGCGGCGTCCGCCATCTGGTCCGCCTGACCGAACGGCAGATCGAGCCGCGCACCGACGCGGCCGCGGCGGCGGCGCGGAACCTGATCAACATCGACTCGGTCGATGTGGTCATCGGGCCGCAATTCAGCAATCTCGCCATCGCCGCCGGCGCCGTCGCCGAGGCCGCGTCGGTACCCTTGATCGCGCCCATGGCCTCGAGCCCCACGGTGACGGCCGACCGACAGTTCGTCACGCGCCTGGCCTTTGTGGACGCGCAGCAGGGCGAAGTGCTCGCCCGCTTTGCGTACGACTCGCTCAAGGTGCGGCGCGCCGCCGCGCTGTTCAACGTCGCCAGTGGGTACGGACGCGAAATTGTCCGCCTCTTCAGCAGCACGTTCAGCATCGTCGGTGGCACCTTTACCGACTCGGTGACCTTCAACAGCGACGCCCCCGAGGAGCTGAACACCGCGCTGCGGCGCGTGCTCGCCGGTCGCCCCGATGCGATTCTGCTCCCCAACTTTGTGTCGAAGGACTCGATGCAGCCGCGCCTGCTGCGCGCGATGGGCTACACGGGTCGCTTTCTCGGCAGCGATGGCTGGGATGCCACCGCCATCAAGGATCGATCGGCGTTGGTCGGCGTGATCATCGTGGGGAACTTTGACAAGCGCGATGCGCGCCCCGCGCTCGCGGCGTTCAGCGCCCGCTGGCGCCAGCGCTATCCCAACGACATGCTGCGCGCGACCGCCGCCGCGACCTACGATGCGGTGAAGATCGTGGCGGATGCGGCGCTCGCCGCCGGGACCACCGAGGGGACCGCGCTCGCCATGGCCATTCGGGCGCCCCGCACCTTCGAGGGGGCCCTCGCCACCTATCGCTTCAACGGCTCCGGCGATCCGATCCGCGGCGCCGTCCTGCTCGAGGTCCGCGCCGACTCGGCGATCCTGCGCGCCACCGCGACCGCCACACGCTGATGGAGACGGCGGTGCGCCGCACCCTCGCCACGCGGCTCGCCACGGCGGTCGTGGCCCTTGGCAGCGCCTTTGTGCTGGTCGGCGGTGTGCTGTCGTATCGATCAGCATCGGCCACGCTCCGCACGCGCGTGCTCGCGCAGTTGGAGGCCGATGCAGCTGATGGGGCCGACCATCTGACGAACTGGCTGGAACGCCAGCGCGCCGCACTCATCGTGAATGCGCAGGCCTACACGCACATGGTGCGGTATCTCCCCGCGCGCCCGGACTCGCTGCCGCTCGAAACGCTCCCGCAGATTCTGCTCTCCACCGAAGAGTTGCAGCTGATCGGGGTCCCCTCCGGCCGCGTCATCCGGTCCACGAACCTCAAGAACGTCGGTAGCTACGCCCAAGACGAGCAGTTCTACCGGGGTGGGCGGAACGCCACGTACATCCAGGGGATCTACTACAGCGGGAGTACGGGGCGCCCACGCCTCGCCGTCGCGGCTCCCATCCGCGCGCCCGGCGACTCGGTCGTGCGAGCGGTCCTGGCGGCCCATCTCGACCTGTCGCTCCTGGAGAATGCGATCGGGCGGCAGTTCACGGAGGCGCGGCAACCAGGCGCCCCCCTGCCGGTCACCGCATATCTGGTGAACGAAGACGCCGACTTCGTGTCGGCCAAACGCTTTGGCCGCGCTGGTGTGAAGCGGGGCGTGTACAGCGTTGCCATCGATCGGGCACGCGCCGGGGGATCGGGCACCGCGCTCTATGCCAACTACGAGGGGCGGCCCGTGATCGGGTCGTGGCGCTGGATCCCCGCGCTGGAGCTCGCGCTCATCGTCGAATCGCCGCAGGAAGCGGCGTTCGCGCCGGCGCGCCGCCTGCTCGTCAACACGCTGCTGATCGGGCTCCTGGGTGCGCTCGTGCTTGCGTGGGGGCTCATTGCGATCACGCGGCGCTTCACCGATCCGGTGGTGCTCGTCGCCAACGCCGCAACGCGCGTGGCCAGCGGCGACTTTGGTGTCACCGTCCCGGAGTCCGGTCGCGACGAAGCCGCACAGCTCGGCCGCGCATTCAACACCATGACCGGGCGCCTGCAGTCGGTCTATGCCTCGTTGGAAACGCAAGTCACGGCCACGCGCGAGGCGCTCGACGAAGTCCGCCGCAATCGGGAGCTGCTGCGCGACCTGCTCGACAACACGGCCCTGCTCGTGCTCGTCCTTGATCTCGAGGGCCGCATCCGGCTGGCCAATCGCCGGGCCGCCGATCTGGGCGGCATCGGCGAGGACGAGGCCGCGGGGCGGACGCTCGAGTCACTCTACGGCGCAGCCGCGCGGCCGCTGGAGCAGGTGCTCACGCGGGCGCGTGATCGGCAGTTGTCGGTGGAGCAGGAGCTCGAACTCGCGACCCCGCGCGGCTCGCACGGCTGGCAGGTGGTCTGCTTTCCGCTGACCCGCGACGACGGCGAGACCTATGCGTATGGCATCGTCGGCACCGATCTCACGGAACGGGCCCGCGCGGAAGGCGAGCGTCGGGCGCGCGATGCGAGCGTGCAGCAGGCGCAGAAGCTCGAAAGTCTCGGCGTGATGGCCGGCGGTATCGCGCATGACTTCAACAACATCCTGGGTGCCATCATCGGCAATGCGGAGCTGGCGCGTGAAGCGCTCTCCAGCCCGCCCACGGATATCGACGAAGCAGTCGGTGCCCTCGAGCGCATCAACAGCGCCGGCCGCCGCGCGGCCGAACTCACCCGGCAGATGCTGGCCTACGCCGGTCGTGCCAGTCTGCGCCATGAGACGATCGACCTGCGTCAGGTGATCGGCGACATGCTGCCCATCGTGCGGGCGTCGCAGTCCAAGAAGGTGCGGTTCGACGTCGCGCCCATGCCGCAGCCGCTGTGGGTCGCCTGTGATCCGTCGCAGCTGTCGCAGGTGGTCTTGAACCTGCTCACCAACGCGGCAGAAGCTATCGGCGATGCCACGGGCACGGTCGCGCTGGAGGCCGTGCGCACCATCACGCCCACCGATGCATCGGACGAGGCGTGGGTCCGGCTGTCGGTCATCGACACCGGGCCGGGTATACCGGCCGACGTGCAGTCGCGCATCTTCGATCCCTTCTTTTCCACCAAGGAGTCGGGGCGCGGGCTGGGTCTCAGTGCCGTCCGCGGCATTGTGCGCTCGCTTGGCGGCTCTTTGCAGCTTGAATCCAAACCCGGACGCACGCGCTTCGACATTTACCTGCGCCCCGAAGTCGGCATGGAGCGAGCGACGGCGCCGGAACCCGCCCCGATGCGCGATCTTGCCGGCACTCTGCTGGTTATCGACGACGAAATGCTCATCCGCCAGCTGGTGTCGCGCATTGCCCAGCGCATGGGGCTCGATGTGCTCGAAGCGGATGACGGCGAGACGGGGCTGCGCCTCTTCTTCGAACATGCCCGTGACGTCTCGGCGATCATGCTCGACCTCACCATGCCCGGGATGAACGGCGCCGAAGTGCTCGCGCATGTGCGGCGGACGCATCCGCACGTTCCGGTCATCGTGATGAGCGGCTATGACGCCGACGACGCCCTGGCGACCATCGGGGAAGACAGCGCGCTGAGTTTCCTGCAGAAGCCGTTCTCGCCGGAGCTCCTGCGCGGGCGCATCACCGAAGCATTGCGCCCGCGCGTGGGATAACACCGCGTGGGATACGGCGCGTGGGAGAGCGGCGCACCGCGGCGCCGTCAGATCCCCGTCCGTCCGCTCGCGAGCCGCTTCACCAGCGTATACAGGAACGTCTGGGCTTCGTGGTAGGCCTGCACACGCACGCGCTCATCGCGGCCGTGGAAGCGCACATCGTCGCGATCGAAGAAGAGGCCCATGATTCCATAGGTGGGGATCCCCGCCGAGCGCGTGGCTTTGCCGTCGGTGGCGCCCATGACCATGATGGGCACGGTCTGCACGCCGTTCCACATCTCGCTGGTAATGGCCTTGGTGGTGCCCATCACGTCGTCGCGCATCGGGCTCACCGGGCCGGCAGTCGGCGTGCCTTCCACGCTGATGTGCACGGCGGTGTCGCCCACGACTTTGTTCAGCGTGGCCGTCACGTACTCCACCTTGTCGTCGGGGTGCACACGGCAGTTCACCTCGGCCGCGGCGAGCTGCGGCAGCGCATTCTTGGCATGGCCGCCCTCGAGCATCGTGGCCACACAGGTGGTACGCAACGTGGCGTTGAAGTTCACACTGGCCTTGGCCACCCGCTGCATCGCCATCGGGTCGTTCTTGGCCACCAGGGCGAGATCCTTGGCCAGGGGTCCCTTCTCGAGCGTGCTCATGACGCGGAAGTACTCGCGCGTCACGGCGTTGGTTTTGAGCGGGAAGCCAAAGGTGCCGATCTTGCTCAGCGCGCCCGCCAGATGGTAGATGGCGTTATCGGGGACCGGCAGTGAGCTGTGGCCGCCCTTGTTGCGCACCTCGAGCCGATAGTTCACCACGTACTTCTCGGCGACCTGAATGTCGTTGGCGATCGGCTTGCCGGCCTCCGCTTCGCCCCAGCCGCCCTCGTTGAGCGCAAACTCGGCGTCGATCAGCTCACGATGATTCTTGAGCAGCCAGTCCACGCCATTGTACGGGCCGCCGCCCTCTTCGTCGGCGGTGAGCGCCACGATGATATCGCGGTCCGGCGTGAACCCTTCGCGCTTGAAGCGCAGCAGCGTGGCAATCCAGATCGACGCCTGCGCCTTGTCGTCGCCCACGCCTCGGCCGTAGTAGTAGCCGTCCTTCTCATTGAAGGTGAACGGGTCCATCGACCAGTCCTCCTTCTTGGCTTCCACCACATCGATGTGGGCCATGAGCAGGATCGGCTTGCGCGCGCCGGTGCCATGGTAGCGTACCACGAGATTGTGCTTGTGTGGCGCCGCGCCGCCCACGAAGATGTCGGCCGCCGGGAATCCGGCCGCCTTGAGCCGTGCCGCGGTCTTCTCGGCGATCGGCGTGGTGGAGCCGGTGGAGAAACCCGATTGAACCTCAACCATCTCCTTGTAGATCTCGCGGGCGAGTGCGCGATCCTGGTCGGAGGGCATGGTCTTGGACTGCGCTGCGGCGGTGCTGGCGAGAAGCGCAGTGGCAGCAGCGAGGCGTGGAAGACGCGTCATGAGCGGCAGAGTTGAGTCGAAATGCGACGGGACCGCATGAAAGCGGCCCCGTCTATTCTACTGCGCCGCGCGACGGCTGGTACGTGCTACTTGGCCAATCGGAATGCGTAGGGGTATCGGACGAGCTGACGGACGGCGCGCCCATCCTTCATGGCCGGCGTCCAGCGCGTGTTCTGCACCGCCTCGCGGACGGCCTCGGCGAACTCGTCACGATCGGTCTTCAGCACCTTGAACGAGGCCATGTCGGGCGACCCATCATCGTTCACCACGACCATCACCAGTACCTGCCCTTCCACGCGGGCTTCGCGAAGCGCCGCCGGATACACGGGCGCCGGTGACGTTGTCGGGAGCATACTGGCCTCGCGATCAACCGCGGCCATCGACGGCGAAGGCAACGGCGATGGAGAGGCTGCCGATACCGGGTCCTTCGAGAGCGCAAAGGCGAACGGCATCTGCACCAGCTGCTTCACCGCCTTGCCCTTTACCTGCGCCGGCTCGAACTCCATCACACCGAGCGCGTCCTTGACCGCCGCACTGAAGTCGTCGTGATCGGACTTGACCGCCTTATAGGTGGTCAAGTCGACGCGTCCATCGGTGCCGACCACGAACTGCGCGAGGACCGCGCCTTCGGTCTTCGCGGCGCGCAGCGCGTCGGGATAGCGTGGCCCACGCATCCCGGGCTTCATGGTGGCTGGCTTCTCCACCTGGAAGTCGAACCAGGGCACACTGGCGCGCGTCGCCGAGTCGGCGGCCGAGAGCTCCCTCGGCGACGCGGGCGACGGGGCGGGTGCCACAGAAGGCGCTACGGTGGGTGCGGCGGCGGGTGCAGCGGAAGGCGCCGCCGTCGAGGCCACCTTTGGTGCCGGCGCCGGCCCGGCGAGATTGCCGGCCACCGGACGCGAGCAGGCCGCAGCCGCCGCACCAATCACGACGATGCCGGCGATGGTGCGCTGCAGCAGAGGCAACGCAAAGGACGCATTCGTCATAGCCGAAATTCTCCGGGAAAGATGCGATGGCCAATGCGCCAGGGCCGGCGCAATGCGGACCGGCGTGGCCCGTTGGGCAATGAAGAGGAGCAACCGCGCATAGGCGGTGCGCCGCTCAGGAAACGCGCGCAACGTGCGCGCGTCGCAGTCCACTTCCATCGCCAGACGCAGGCGATGCGCGAGGTACCACACCGCGAGGTTCCACGGCACCAGCGTGGTGCTGAGCACCGCGAGCCACACCAGCCACGAGTCGCGGCCGTCGCAGTGCTCGCGTTCGTGACGGATCACGAGCTGCTGCAGCGATTCATCCAGTTCCAGCACCCACCGCGGCACCACCACGCGCGGGCGCCACACGCCGAAGACCGCAGGTCCCAGCGATTCGCTCACGAGCACGGGCTCGCCCACGAGCTCAGTCGTGTGCGCGTCGGCCGCGGCTCGGCGCAGCTGCCAGAGCGCACGAAGCAGCTGCGAGAACAGCAGGGCGCTCATGCCGAGCCACAGGGCGAGGAGAACCGTGTTGCCGTGTGACGACCACCACTCGAGAAGCTGCTGCCGGATACTGAGGGAAACTGGCGTGGATACCGGCGTCATTGCGCCAATGATCGGCGCACCGACACCATCAGCCACCTCTACCGCGGGCTGCGTTAGCCAGAGCCGCGCCACGCCAGGCCACATGACGGCGACGCTGAGCGCCACCGCCCATACGCCCCGCGTCGACCGTGCCCGAATGCGTTGAAAGCGCTCCACCGCGAACGCAGCCACGATCAGCAACACACCGAATGCGGTCGCGGCGAACATCCACGTGGTGAGGTCGAAAGGAGCCGAGATCATCGCGTTCCCTTCCTCGGCTTCGGCGTTGCCCGCCCGGACTTGTCCTCGGCCGGCATCGCGCGCAGCTGCTTCGCCAGTGCCTGCAGCTCGTCCCCACTCAGGCCGTGATCGCGCACCAGCTGGGCGAGCAGCGCGTGCGGCGAGCCATCGAAGAAGCCGTCAAGCAGTCGACTCAGCGCACTGCGCCGCGCCGCCTGCTGCTCGACGACCGGGAAGTAGCGATGCCCCCTCCCCTCCTCCTCGCGGCGCACGCACTGCTTCGCCTCGAGATTGCGCAGGATCGTGAGAATCGTGGTGTACGCCAGCGGTTCGCCGAGATACGCAAGCACTTCGCTGACGGTGCCGGAGCCGAGCTCCCAGAGTACCGCCATCACGTCGAGCTCGCGCTCGCCGAGGGGCGCTCCAGCCTGCGGTGGGGACATGCATCCTCCAGGGTTGGTACTACGCTGCTAGTACTATGCACATAGTAATACGGGGCGTCAAGAGGTCACGCCGCGCTCGGCGGCAACCTGCGGTATATTGCTACCGGACGCCACCGGAGAACTCGCATGTCGAACCTGCCCTCACCGCTCATCACCAGCTCCCCCGATCGTCTCGGCGGGACGACGGTGTTCACGGGGACGCGCGTTCCGGTGCAGTCGCTCATCGACTACCTCGAGGCCGGGCATCCTCTGGATCACTTCCTCGATGAGTTCCCGAGCGTCTCTCGCGAGCACGCGATCGCAGTCCTTGAGCTGGCGAAGCACGCGCTAATCTCGCCCGCCACCTGATCGCATGCGGGTGCTGCTCGACAGCAACCTGCCCCGGGCCTTTGCTGGGCTGCTCCCTGGGCACCGTACCGAAACGACGCATCAGCGACGGTGGTCAGATCTCGACGATGGTCCGCTCCTCCGCGCCGCAGCGGACGAGTTCGATGCGTTCATTACGATGGATCAGAGTCTGCGCTTTCAGCAGAACCTGATCGGATCACCGCTCCGCATTGTGGTCGTACGGGCGTCGAGCAATCGGCTCGCGGCGCTCGCCCCTGCCGCGCCGCTCGTGCTGGACGCACTCGTGTCGATGCAACCCGGTGAACTCCGCGTGGTTTCTCTGTAGCGCTCCCCTCGTGCCCTCCCCCATGCTCCTCCGTCTCGCCCTCCTCGCCGCACTCTCTGCGGCCCCGCTCGCCGCCCAAGCCCCCTGCGTCACCGCCACCGCCGCCTGCGAGCGCTGGCTCACGTGGGGCACCGGCCCGCAGCGTACGAAGGTCTACGGCACCTACGCGCTCGACAAAGCCAATCCCAAGCTCACGCGCGCGCTCATCATGGTGCACGGCGCCGGGCGCAATGCCGATCACTACTTCGAAACGAGCATCGCGGCGGCGTTCCTCGCCGGCGCGCTCGACAACACGATGGTGCTCGCGCCGCGCTTCGCCGCCCGAACGGACACCGTCGCCGCGAATGAGATCCTCTGGCCCGAAGGCGGCACGTCGTGGCGCGCCGGCGGCATCTCGCCGACGCTCGCGACCGTGAACAGCTTCGATCTCGCCGATCAGCTCGTGAAGCTCCTGGCCGATACGAAGCGCTTCCCCAACCTCAAGCACATCGTCATCGCCGGCCACTCCGCGGGCGGGCAGTACGCCACGCGCTACGCGATGGCCAGCAAGGTGCACGACACACCGGGCGTCGAGCTGTCGTACGTCGTCGCCAATCCGTCGAGCTACGCCTGGCCCACCGACGAGCGCCCGCTCCCGGTTGGCAACGGCAACCCCGAGGGCGCCGACAAGGAAGCGCTGGGCGAGAACGGCGAGAAGGTGAACGGCAACTTCCAGTTCGGTCCGTTCGACGCGAGCAAGGCGCCCGCCTTCAACAAGTGGCCCGCCGGCCTCGATGACCTGCAGGGGTACGTGAAGGGGATGAGCAAGGAGCAGCTGGTGAAGAATCTCGTGGCGCGCCCCACCACCTACTTGCTTGGGCAAGTGGATGTCCTGCCCCTCGGCGGCTTCGACTCCAGCGCGAATGCGATGGCGCAGGGGCCCACGCGCCGCGCGCGAGGTGAAGCATTCTTTACGTACGTGACCCAAAAACTCGGGGCGAAGCACCGCGCGATCATCGTGTCCGAATGCGGACACAACGATCGCTGTGTGTATACGACGAACGTCGTGTTCCCCGTGATCTTCCCGAAGTGACCGGTCGAGCGGCGGGAACCATGCGATCCCGCGCGTGTGGGTGATCTGCTGATTGCACGTGCCACCGGGTGCCCCCAGTATTCAGGAAGGGGGGCACCATGAGCAGCAGCGCAGGGCCGATTTCCGTGATCGGCATTGGCGCGTCGGCTGGTGGCCTGGAGGCGCTGGAGCGCTTTCTGGCGACTGTCCCCGTTCCGTGCGGCCACGCCTTTGTCGTGGTCCAGCACCTGGACCCCGAGCGCGCGAGCCTGCTCGGCGAGCTTCTGCGGCGCGTCACGACGCTCGCGGTGGTCGACGCCACCGACGGTGTCCCTGTGGCGGCCGACACCGTGTATGTGATGCCGGCCGATCATGAACTCACGATCGGCCATGGCGTACTGCAGCTCGTTCCGCCCGAAGACCCGCGCGGGCTCCGCCTGCCCATCGACCGCTTCTTCACCGCGCTTGCCGCCGAACGGCAGCGCGACGCGGTGGGCGTCCTCCTCTCCGGGATGGGCGCCGACGGCACCGCCGGGCTGGCCGCCATCAAGGCGCATGGCGGCGCCACCTTCGTGCAGGATCCCGCGACGGCGCGTTTCACCGATATGCCGCGCAGCGCGGTCGAGAACGGCGTGGCCGATATCGTCGCCAATGCCGAGGCGCTCTACCCCGCGGTCGTGGGATATCTCGAGAGTGTGCGCGAGGCACGGCTGCGCGAGCCCCTCACCGAAACGCACCCCGTCATTGACGCCATTGTCGCCACACTGCGTCAGGTGGTGGGCCATGACTTTTCGCTCTACAAGCGCAGCACGCTCGCCCGACGCATTCAGCGGCGCATCAGTCTGCACCATCTGCCCTCCGTCGAGGCGTACGCGGCGCTGGTGCAGGACGAGCCCGCCGAAGCGCGGCTGCTCTTCGCCGAGCTGCTGATCGGCGTCACCAGCTTCTTTCGCGATACGCCGGTGTGGGAACAGCTGCGCGACGAGATCTTCCCGGACCTCATTCGCAGTGCCCCACCGGGCGCCACGCTCCGCGCGTGGATCGCCGGGTGCTCCACCGGGGAAGAGGCGTACTCGATGGCGATCGTCTTTCTCGAGGCGCTGGCGGCGGTCGCGCCCAAGGAACCGATCACGCTGCAGCTGTTCGCCACTGATCTCGATCGCGATGCCATCGCGCGTGCGCGCAGCGGGACGTACCCCGAGAGCATCGCCGCCGAGGTCTCGCCCGAGCGGCTGCAGCGCTACTTCGCGCGCGAGAATGGGCGGTACCGGGTGAGCAGTCGCGTGCGCGAAATGGTGATCTTCGCGCCACACAACGTCACGATCGATCCGCCGTTCACCAAGCTCGATCTGCTCTCCTGCCGGAATCTGCTGATCTATCTCACGCCGCCGCTGCAGCAGAAGCTGATGGCGTTGTTCCATTTCAGTCTCAAGCCCGACGGCGTCCTGATGCTCGGGAGCGCCGAAACCGCCGGAACCGCCGTCGATCGCTTTGCCCAGGTCGCCGGCAAGGGGCGCCTCTATCGTCGGCTGAAGATCCCGGTGGGCGGTGGCGTACGCGACCTGCCCGCGGTCTTTGGCAGCGGCTTTACCGATACGACGGAGCCCCCGCGCGCTCCACTTGCTCCTCCACTCATGAATCTCCAGCAACTCACCGAGCAGACGCTGCTCGATCGATTCACCCCGCCCGCGGTGCTCATTGGCGACGAGGGCGACATCCTCTTCGTGAGTGGCAAGACGGGGCGCTATCTCGAGCCCGCCGCTGGGCAGGCCAACTGGAACATCTTCGCGATGGCGCGTCCGGGGCTCGGCGCGGCTCTCACCGAAGGGTGCCAGCGTGTGCGCCGCGAGCAACGGGCCGTGACCTTGCGCCCCCTCGCCATCGATGCCGATCACGGCGGCGTGCATTACGCGAGCGTCACGATCGAACCGGTGCACCATCAGGACAGCGCGGCCGCGATTCTCATGATCGTGTTTCAGGAGATGTCGGCACCCGCCAGCGATCCGACCACCCGGCGTCGCCCGCGCGGGAAAGATCCGCAACTCATTCAGGCGCTCGAAGAGGAGCTGCGCCAGGCCCGCGAGAACCTGCGCGTAGCCCGCGAAGAGATGCAGATCTCACAGGAAGAGCTGCGCTCCACCAATGAGGAACTGCAGTCGACCAACGAGGAGTTGCAATCCACCAACGAGGAGCTCACCACCTCCAAGGAGGAAATGCAGTCGATGAATGAAGAGCTGCAGACCGTGAACCACGAGCTGCAGGCCAAGGTGGATGAGCTCATGCTCGCCAGCAGCGACATGGCGAACCTGCTCAACTCCCTCGACATCGCCACGCTGTTCCTCGACAGCGCGCTCAATGTCCGTCGCTTCACCACCAAGACGGCAAGCCTGATCAAGCTCATTCCGACGGATGTGGGGCGCCCGATCACCGATATCGTCTCGTCGCTCGAGTTTGCCGACATGGCCACCGATGCACAGGCCGTCCTGCGCACCGTGCAGCCCCTCGAAAAGGAAGTGGCGTCACGCGACGGGCGGTGGTTCGCCGCCCGCATCATGCCCTATCGCACGCACGATGATCGGATCGACGGGGTCGTGATCACCTTCACCGATATCACCAAGGCCAAGCAGCTCGAAGCCGAGCTGCGGGAGCGGCGCCCATGACCGAACGTCCCACGCCCCAGCATCCCATTCCGCCGCCCGCCAGCGCGGATGCCCTGCGCCTGATCCACGAGCTCAAGGTCCATCAGATCGAGCTCGAAGTGCAGCACGAGGAACTTCAACGCTCGCGCGCGGAGATCGACGCGACGCGCCGACGCTATACCGACCTGTTCGACTTTGCGCCGGTCGCCTATCTGTCGGTATCCCGTACGGGACACGTGATTGAGGCGAATCAGGCGACGACGAGTCTCACCAACGTCGCGCCGGGCCTGCTCACCGGCCGCCCGCTGCGCGATTTTGTCAGCGAAGCGGAACGCCCGGCGCTCGCGCGCGTAATCGCCGAGGCCTTTGCCACCCATGCCCGGCAGCGTGGAGAGTTTCACATCGTCCCCGAACCCTCGCCGGGTGCGACGATGGCCGAACCCGTGCCGACACAGATGGACGTGCTGGTCCCGGTGGACGGCGACCACGGGCTCGTCAGCCTGACCGATCTCTCGCAGCACCTGCGCTCGGAGGCGGCGCTGCGCGAGCTGCAGCAGGCGCTCCACGACAGCCAGCGCATGGAAGCGATCGGCCGCCTGGCGGGTGGCATCGCGCACGACTTCAACAACCTGCTCATGATCATCAACGGGTACGCCGAGGTCCTGCTCGCGGGGCTCCCACTCGATAATCCGATGCGGGACAGTGTCGATGAGATCGCCCACGCCGGCGCCCGCGCCGCGGCGCTCACCAAGCAGCTGCTGACCTTCAGTCGCAAGCAGGTGCTCGCCCTGCGGGTCCTCGATCTCCGGGACGTGGTACAGAATACGAGCGGCATGCTGCGGCGCCTGCTCGGCGAGCACATCGCCATCACGGAGGAGCTGCCGCACCGGGCCCTGCTCGTCCGCGGCGACGCGGCCCAGCTGGAACAGGTGCTCGTCAATCTCGCGTCAACGCGCGGGATGCGATGCCCCACGGCGGCACGCTGGCGATCACGCTCACCGACATCGAGGCCGGCCCCACGACCGGCCCGGGTTGCGAACAGCTCACGGCGGGGCCGCACGCGCTGCTGGTGGTCCGCGACTCCGGGGAAGGCATGGCGTCGGAGACACAGGCCCGCGCCTTCGAACCGTTCTTTACCACCAAACCCATGGGGAGCGGCACGGGGCTGGGGCTCTCCATCGCATATGGCATCGTACAACAAGCCGGTGGGGCGATTCTCATCGAAAGCCGGCAGCAGGCCGGCACCACGGTGCGCGTGCTGTTGCCCTTGGTCGCCACCGAGTCGGCGGTGACACGCGAGCCGCCGGACCCGGCCGCTGCCCTGCCGCGTGGCACCGAAACCATTCTGATCGCCGAAGACGAGGCCGCTGTCCGGGCGCTCGCGGCGCAGGTGCTGGGACGGCTGGGCTACACGGTCCTCGTCGCGAGCGACGGCGCCGCCGCGCTCGCCCTCGCCGACCGCCTCCAGGAGCCAATCCACCTGCTGCTGAGCGACGTCATCATGCCCCACCTCGGCGGTCGCGAACTCGCCGATGCGCTCACGGCCGCCAGACCGGGGCTGCGCGTGCTCTTCGCCTCCGGCTACACCGACGACATCATCCTGCAACAGGGGCTCGTGGCGGCCGAACGGCGGATGCTGCACAAACCGTATACTTTGGCAGCCTTGGCGCACGCCGTGCGGGAAACGCTCGACGCGCCCGACGCGGACGCGCCACATTGATCCCCGCCCTCGCCACCCCGCCGCCGTGACCATGCCTGCCACGCCCGCCACGTCGCTGACCGTCACGCGTCATCTCGCCGTGCCGGCAACCACCGTCTACCGCGCGTGGGCCGGCGGATTCGCGCACTGGTTCGCCGAGCCGGGCACCGTGCGCGGCACGGTGGAGGTTGGCGAGCCGTTCTTCTTCGAGGTCGTCCCGCGGGATGCCCAGGGCGCCGTGCTCGGGCGGCATCCGCATTACGGGCGCTATCTCGCCCTCGAACCCGATCATCGCGTCCAGATCACCTGGTTCACGCGCGGCACCGGCGTGGAGACCACGATCACCATCGAACTGAGCGGCGCGGCCGATGGCACCGCCCTCACGCTCACCCAGAGCGGCTTCGTGAGCGAAGAATCGTGCGCCAACCACGCGCAGGCGTGGCCGCATGTGCTCGGCGCCCTCGAGCAGAAGCTGCACGCCCTCGGCGCCGCCGGCATCCCGACCGACTCGCTGGCGGTGAATCGCTCCATCCCGCACGCGACCTTCATCCCGGTGCGCAGCTACCCCGACCTCTCGGTCGCCACGCAGTTTCTCGGCGACGTGCTCGGCGCGCGCCAACGGCTGCGCATTGGCGACCATCGCGTGCAGTTCACACTCGGCAATGGCGCCATGGTCGCCGCCCAGTGGAACCCCGAGGCCAACCCCGCCGGTGGCCGACCGCCCGCCACCCTCATGGTGCGCGTCGCCGATCTCGATGCTGTCTGGGCCCGCGCCCTCGCCATGGGCGCCGTTCCGGTGACCGAGCCCACGGATCACCCCTATGGCGAGCGGCAGGCCGTGCTCAAGGACCCGGCCGGCCACTCGTGGACACTCACGCAAACCATCGCCGACGTTGACCCGCCAACGTGGGGAGCCACGCTGGTCTGAACGGATCAGCGCACCTTCGGCGTCCACCGGTTGGCGTCGCGCGTCTCGACCTTGGCCATCATCCGGTCGAACGCCTCGTCCATGTCGATCCCTTCCCGGTTCGCCATGCAGATCAGGACGAACAGGATGTCCGCCATCTCCATCGCGAGGTCGGCATCCGGTTCGTCCTTCTTCTTGGGCTTCTGCCCAAAGCGGTGATTCACCTCGCGCGCGAACTCGCCGACTTCTTCGGTGAGACGTGCGAGGTTCGTGAGGGGATGGAAGTATCCTTCCTCGAACTGGCTGATCCAGCGGTCAACCCGCTGCTGGTATTGGGCGAAGGGCATGCCGAACGCTACGTTCACCAGATGCCGATCTCCAGTCGTTTCCTGCGCGGCAGCGGCGCCCTACTCGTGGCGGCCGTGCTCTTCACGGCCCCGGCTCACGCGCAGCCCGGTGTCATCCCGCACCGCGTGTGGCAAGCCAAGCCGCCCCTGGGCGTCTCCGCCGACGCCGCGCGCCGCAACAAGAAGGCAGGCGATTCGCTGAGCTTCCACGACATCACCGTCACCGTGCTCGCCACCATGGTGGACTCGAGCGGCGCCAAACCCGTGGACGTGGCGCGCGTGCGCCTCGCCGTGCCCGGTACGAACGCCGTGCGCGAAGTGCGCGAAGGGGCGGCGTTCAACTGGCAGGGCTACCACATCGCCGTGGTGGCGGTGTACGGCCCGGGCGAACTGGGCGCGGGGCTGGTGGCGCTGGAGATCGCGACGGTGGCGTCGCTGCCGCCAGCCATCGCCACTAGCGACAGCGCGGGCGGCGCCGCGATGCGCCTCCGCATTCCGCACCAGATCACGCACGTCACGTTGCACCACACCGGCGACACCAAGCCGCTCACCCGCGCCGACGACCCGGCGCAGCGCCTGCGCAATCTGCAGGAATGGGGCGCCCGCGACCGCAACTGGTGGGATGTGCCCTATCACTTCCTGCTCGATCTCGACGGCCGCGCGTTCGAGGGGCGCGATTACCACTTCATGGGCGAGACGAATACGACGTACGACCCCAGTGGCCACTTCCTGATCAGCATGATCGGCAACTACGACGTGCAGGAGCCGAGCCCGCAGCAGCTCGATGCGATCGCGGATCTGATGGCGTGGGCGCTCAAGCAGTACAACCTGCCCATCGACCGCATCGGCGGGCACTTCATGTACGCCGACACCGGCTGCCCCGGCAAATACCTGCGGCCGTACATCGGGAACGGAACGCTCAAGCGGATGGTGGCTGAGCGTCTGGCCAGGTAGTTGATCGGGATTCCGACTGCTGAGCCCGATCGGGATTCGGAATTCTGTTTCGCCTTCTGGCGTCTTCGGCTGGCCTCGGGATTCTGAATTCGGAGCCGAGGTCAGAATCCAGAGGCCAGTGCGCGATGGCAGACGGCGAGACCGAATTCCGAATCCCGATCGGGCGCAGAAGTCGGAAGCCCGATCAATACACGCGCACCCCTCGCACCATCCCCAGCATGCTGTGCGCCTTGCAGTCCTTCTCGAGCGTGCACGCCAACACGTAGTCGCGCCCCGCCTCGAGCGTGACCTGCAACTCCGCCGTGACCGTCTCGCCCACCGCCGTGTAGAGCAAGCCTTCGCCCGGATCGTAGAGCCCGTCGATATCACCACCGGCGATTTCCACGCGCAGGACGGAGTCGAGCGAAACACCCCGCTTCACGCGGGCAATGGCGACCTCGTGCGGCACGGTGCCATCGCTGCGAAACGCAAAGCGGGTGGGGCCGGGCGGCAGCGAATCCGGCGCCTCAAAGGCGAAGTCGTGCCCGACGATCTGCACGACCGGAACGGCCACCGGGTGCTCCGCGGGCGCCACGGTGCAGGCACTCCAGACAACGACCGCCGCTCCGAGATACCGCAATCGCGTCATTGGACCGTCACCAGTTTGAACATGCCGAGCGTGTTGTGCTTGGGAGCGCCGGCCGAATCGGCGAACTGACAGACGATCGCCCAGTGCTCGCCCTCCGCGAACTGCAGCCGCAACGACACGACCTCGTTCCGCTGCCCGGCCTCGGCGAACAGCACCGCACTGCCCGACGAACGCAGGGCATTGGTGCGCGCGCCCTTCGTCAGGGAGTCCGCGACCTCGCGGAGCGAGAGCCCGTCCTTGAGGCGTACGAACACCATCTCGTGGCGATGCTTCCCGCGGTTTTCGAACGTGACGACCGCCGGCCCCGCCGGCACCGTGTCCGGTGCTGTGAAGGCGTAGTCGAAGCCTTCAATGTGCAGCGCCGTCGGAGGCGCGGGCGGCGCCGCCGGCCGGGCGCAGCCGAGTACGGACGACGAGAGCGCACAAACAGCGAGCACAAGCGTGCGGGGGGCTGAGACCATGCGCCAACATGGCGGCCGGCTCATCCTCACGCCACTCGGACCGCCGGTCCGACTCGGCCATTCCATCCATCGACCAGCAGCGGGCTCCGAGAAACCGTATGTTTTCGTCGGATTCCCGCGCTTACCCTCTGCCCCGAGGCCCCGCATGACGCCGTCCCCGCTCTCCCGTCGCCAGTGGCTCAAGTCGTCCGGCATGGTCGCCGGCAGCGCGATCGCCGCTGGATCGCTCACGCCCGCCCTCGCGCAGGCACTCGACACCGATGCGCCGCATGTCGTGGACGGTATGACCACCGCCGCCGGCTTTGCCGCGCATGAGCGCATGATCGAAGCGATGCGCCGCGCCGATGGCCCCATTCGCCTCGCGTCGAACGAGAACCCGTACGGCATGGCGCCGAGCGCGCGCAAGGCGATCGAGGACGGCTGGAAGCAGCACTCGTGGTACAACGCGCCGGCGCTGCCCAATCTCAAGAAGATCTACGCCGCGTCGGTGGGCGTCCCCGAAGATCACATCATGATCGTGGCCGGCTCGAGCGAGCTGCTCAGCATCGTGAACCTCGCCTACGGCATGAAGGGCGAGATCCTGACCGCGTGGCCCACCTATGAAGGGCTGCCGCGCTACGCCGAGTCGCTCGGGCTCAAGGTGCACAAGGTGCCGCTCGCGGCCGACCTCACGCACGATCTCGACACGATGGACAAGCGGCTCACGCAGGCCATCGACCTCGTGTTCGTCTGCAACCCGAACAACCCCACGGCGAACCTCACCGAGAACAAGAAGCTCCGCAGCTTCGTCTCGAACGCGTCGCGCCGCGCCATGGTGCTCGTCGATGAGGCGTATCACGACTTCGTGACCGACCCGAGCTACAGCTCGTGCATCGACATGGTGAAGGCGGGCGAGAATGTCATCATCTCGCGCACCGGCTCCAAGATCCATGGCCTCGCCGGTCTGCGCACGGCGTTTGTCATTGCGCGCCCCGACATCATCGCGCGCATGCAGCCGCTCAGCACGAGCGCGCCCGGCGTGTTCGGTGCCCTCGGCGCCGCGGCCAGTGTGCAGGACACCGCCTTCCAGGCGATGGTCAAGCAGCGCAATACTGAAGGCCGCGAGATCATGAAGGCCGCCATCGCCAAGATGGGGCGCAAGATGACGGACTCGCAGACGAACTTTGTGTTCTTCCATACCGGCCTGCCGGTGGAACAGGTGCAGAAGGCGATGCTTGCGAAGGGCTTCCAGATCGGCCGCGCCTTCCCGCCGTACACCGACTGGGCCCGCATCTCGATCGGCACCCCCGATGAAATGCGCGCCGTGGCCGCGGCGCTCCCCGAGATCATCGGTGGCGCGCCCAAGTCCCTCGGCTCGTCAGGCCTCTAGTGCCATGACGCGGCGCACGCGGCGGTGGCGGTTCGCCCTGATGGCCCTCGTGGCCATCGCGGCCGCCGCCCCGTTCGCGTGGTCGCAGCGGCGACAATATCTCGAGCCCAATGTGCCGTACGATGGGAAGTTCACCTTCGTACGGCTTCGTTATACCCAGGGCTATCGGATGGCGTGGATCAATGACTATCCCGCGATGGAGCGGAATTTCATGACGATCCTCAAGGACCTCGCCAGCGTCAGGGTGCACGACAAGGGCAGCAATGTGCACACGCTCGACGATCCGCAGCTCGGCCAGTACCCCGTCGCCCACCTGACTGAGCCCGGCTACTGGTATCCCACCGACGAGGAAGCGCTCGCGCTCCGCAAGTGGATCCAGAAGGGCGGCTTCCTCTGGGTCGATGACTTCTACTTCGACCGCCAGTATCAGGTCTTCGAAGCCGCGATCAAGAAAGTGCTGCCCGACGCGCGCATCGAGCGCCTCGACATCTCGCACCCGATCTTCAACACCTTCTTCAGAATCAAGACGCTGGACGGTATGACGCACCCCGCCACGCGCGAGGCGAAAGCCGTGTACCTCGGCATCTACGAGAACAACGACCCCACACAGCGGCTGCAGGTCGTCGTGTCATACAACAACGACATCGGCGACTATATGGAGTGGTCGGGTGAGGGGTGGTATCCGGTGAATATGTCGAATGATGCGTATAAGTTCGCGACGAACTTCATTGTGTATGGGCTGACGCACTGACGGCTGAGACATCAGACTTGAGTAACCCCCGAGAGTTCAGGGGGAAGAATTTCAGGGGGGAGAGCTCAGGACTGCACGCGGTCCTGAGCTCTCCCCCTGACGTTCTCCCCCCTGAGCTCTCAGGGGTTCCGCCGTTTCACCAACGAGTCTGTCTCCGCCAACCGAAACCTCGTCGACACGATATACGGCAACTCCCCCGCCTTCCAATACCCATACGTCGTCCCCACCACCGTCCCATCCTTCAGTTGCTCGAGCCCCGGATAACTCGAGTCCCATCCGTCCGTATTGTCGCCGAGCCGCAGCCGATACTGCCCCGGGGTGCCGTTCACGAGATCGGCCCACTGCCCCACCCACGCGACCCAGTCGCCCTTCGTGGGCGAATCGGCGGCCATGTCGCGGAACGTCACCACCAGGCGTCCATCCTTCGCCACCTGCACCGTGTGGCGATCGCCGGTGAGTTCGCGCGCGAGCGGCTTGGGCACACTCCACGTCGCCCCCTCATCGGTCGTGAACATCACGTGCGATTCCTGGCGGCGTCGGTTTTCGCGCAGCAGCAGCGCGACGGTCTTGCCATCGGGGGAGCGGACGGCGCCCGGTTCACACAGGTGAATGGCATCCCCCTGCCAGATGGCACGTGGCGTGTCCCAGGTGCGCCCGCCGTCGCGTGAGCGCACCTGAAAGAGTGTGAACGTGCCCGTGGCCTTGCCGGCGTTCGCGAAGAAGCGGCCGTCGTCGTGAAAGAACGCGAGCAGGCTCTTGTCCTGCATGACCATCACGCTCCCCATCACCACGATCCCGCCCCAGTTGCCGATGGGGGCCAGCGGCGACCACGTCTTCCCGTTGTCGTCGCTCGAGGCGATTCGCGCCGGGTAGAGGCCACTGAACAGAATGAGCCGCGTGCCACCCTTCACCGGATCAGGGACCCGATGAATCGTCGGCACTTCCTTGCTCGTGGCCCAGTTCTCCGGCACCGGGAGGCGATCGCTCCACGTGCGCCCGGCATCGGTGCTGCGCTTCATCACGATCGCGCCCTGCCCGTGCCCCTTCGGGTACACCGCCAGCATCGTCTTCCCGTCGCCGAGAAGCGTCGTGGTCACATGACCGAGGTACTGCCCGGGTTCGCGATCCACCACCACGAGGCGGGAGGAATCACGCGACAGATCGAGCTGTGGCACGCGAAAGGGCACCGTCGGCGGCGCGAATTCCACGCGCCCGCCGGCCAGCGGCAGCACATGGTTCACCAGATGCATCAGGAAGACACCCGGCTGCTCCAGAAACGGCACATGCGCCGAGCGCTCGAGCGTGAGGAACTGTTTCTTGGGCGCCTGCAGCTGCTCGACGTACGCCTTGGCCGGTTCATATGGTGTGTGCAGGTCATGCCGCCCCTGCAGGATCACCACCGGCACGTCGAGCGTCGTGGGCAGCGTGAGCGGCGCCGCGTCCTTTCCCACCAGCGAGCGCGTGGTCCACTGCGTGGCCTGCATCTGCACGTCGAGATCCGCCTGCGTGTACTCGGGCGCAAACTCCGGCAGCGAAAAGAGCAGATCGAACGTCGGCTTGCCGTACCAGCCGCCGTTGAACGCCCGCGCCCATTTCCGCGTCACCAGCACGTCCTGAAGGGGCGCGCCAGGGCGTGGATAGGGCGCGATCGCCTTGAGTTCGCGCAGCGCCTGCGTATCGCCGCGCTGCGTCGCCAGCTCGAGCAGCTTGGGATAGAGCCACGCGTCTCCGCTGCCGCTCGTCTGCCCGGTGCCCACGTACACCGAAATCCACTCGGGATGCCGCGCCGCGACCTGCATGGCGAGCATCGTGCCGTACGAGTACCCCATCAGCACGATCTTGTCCTTGCCGAGCCGCTTCCGCACCCACTGCACCATCAGCTCGGCGTCGCGGACCAACCGCTCGCCGCTCATCGTCGCCGCGAGGGAGTCACGATTGGCCGTGCGCGCGTTCTTCCCCACCCCGCGCTGATCCCACTGCACCACCGTGAAGAAGTCCTCCCACGGCGCCTGATAGGCCCAGGATATCGGCATATTCGGCGTGCCCGGCCCGCCATGCACGAACAACAGCACGGGGTTGGCCTTGTTCTGCCCGCGGATCGAGACCCATTGCGTCGTGCCGTCGATCGACACCGGCTCGAGCGACTCGATCCCTTCCGGCGCATGGATCGTGCGCAGCTCGGCGAGCCGCGCCGTGATGTAGTCGTGCCCGGGGACGCGCACGGGCTTGGCGCTCTGGGATCGCGCCACAGCCGGCATCACGGTAAGCACCAACCCCGCGAGCCAGCCGTACGAACTCCGTCGTCCGCGCATCGTTACTCCCGGTCGCGCAACACGTTCAGATACGCACGCCACGGTCCGACGTCGTGGCGGTAGACCTTGGCCATCGTGCGCGCGATCTGCGTGAGGTGATCGAGGTCGTGCACGACCCAGGTCGCCAACAGCTGGCGGAGCGTGACGGCCCCCAGGGCGGGGTGCAGCCCCGGCCGATCGAGATCGGCGTCGGTCAGCGCGAGCCCCTGCAGCGTCTGCAGGCTCTCCCGGCGCAGCGCGGCAAAGGTCGCGAGGCGTAGATGCAGCGATTCATCGGTCGCATCCACGAACTGCGCCGTGCGATCGAACGGCGGAAATGCCTTGGGATTCGCCGACAGGATGTGCCGAACCCGGGGCAGCCAATCGGTGCGCTCACCGTGCACCAGATGCCCGAGTACGTCGAACGGCGACCAGGTCCCGTCGCCTTCGGTTGCACTGGTGAAGGTGGCCGGCAGGCCGCTCAGAAGCGCCGAGAGCGACGTCGGCGTGCGTTCCAGCAGGGCCACCGCATCGGCCAGCGAAAAGCGGGTTGCGTCAGACATCGGCACTCGGCGCCGTCGGGCGTTCGATGGTGTAGTGGAGCTCCACAAAGGCGGTCCCGACGGCCTTGGCGGAGCGCAGCTGGAGCGCTGGCGGCTGAATGCGGCGCGGCAGCAGCGGCTGCCCACTCCCCAACGTGGCCGAGCCGATCTGAATGAACAGGTCGTGCAACAGCCCCGCATCGTGGAACTGGCCGGCCAGATCGCCACCGCCGCAGACCCAGATATGCTTGCCGTTCGCCGCCCGCATCATGTCGGCATGCACCGGGCGCACATCCCCCTGCACGAAGCGGAGGTTCGCGCCGGGCACCATCTCCAGCGACCGGGTGGTGAAGACCCAGGTCGGCATCGGGTACGCCCACGGCTGGGGTGGGTCGGCATGGATGGCGTGCCGCAGCAGCCATTCGTAGGTGCTCGACCCCATCGCGATCGCCCCGATGTCCTTGATGAAGGTCGGGTAGGAGGTGTCCTCGGGATCCCCCAGGGCAAAAAGCCAGTCCAGGCTATGGGTCGCGTCGGCGATGAAACCGTCGAGGCTGGCGGCGGTGAAATACTGGGTGCGCGTCATCCAAAGATTTTCCTTGACAGGCCGCACTTTCGCCACCAAGCTTTGTTCGACCATCGAACAAGGCGGCCTCCAATCCCTCCCCGAGTCCGCCCCGTAGAAGCCCCGTTCCCCCCTGGAGCGCTTCCCCATGCCCGTCCGTGGCCTGACTTCCCGCCGCGCCATCGCCGTCCTTCTTGCCGGCGCTGTCGGCATTTCTGCTGGCTGTAGCCGAGACACGACCGGTCTCGAGCCGGCCCCATTCCCCTCGGCCGGCACGGTCTTCACCGACGCCTTCGCGCAGGGGGTCGATTTCCAGGCCTTCTCCGGGTCCAAGGTCGACGCCCTCGCTCCCGACGCCAACGTCAAGCGCGTCGGCAGCACCGCCCTCAAGGTGACCATCCCGGGACCCGGGAACGCCACCGGTGGCTATGCCGGCGGCGCCTTCGTGGCCAGTGTGGCGCGCGACCTGAGCGGCTACGACGCCCTCACCTTCTGGGTGCGCGCCAGCCGCACCGCCAAGCTCGACGTGGCCGGCATCGGCAACGACAACACCGGCACCTCGCGCTTCACCGCGCAGCGCACCCAGATCCCCGTCACCACCGAGTGGACGCAGATCACCATCCCGATTCCGGTGGCCGCCAAGCTCACCCAGGAAAAGGGGATGTTCTACTTCGCCGAGGGGCCGGAAGACGGCGCTGGCTACGATCTCTGGCTCGATGACATCAAGTTCGAAAAGCTGGGGACGCTGACGCCGACGCCCTCGATCGG
The DNA here is from genome assembly GCA_019752115.1 of Gemmatimonadaceae bacterium. Classification (NCBI taxonomy): domain Bacteria; kingdom Pseudomonadati; phylum Gemmatimonadota; class Gemmatimonadia; order Gemmatimonadales; family Gemmatimonadaceae; species Gemmatimonadaceae bacterium. The sequence continues at coordinate 103,671 of JAIEMN010000011.1, read as the reverse complement.
CACCAAGTCGCTCAATCAGGAGGTCGGCGCCACGGTGACGGTCACCGGCACCACGGCGACGTACTCGATCGGCGGCACCACGGCCACGTATGACGTGGCCCCGGCGTACTTCACCTTCGCCTCGTCAAACGCGGCGGTGGCCACGGTGAGCGCCGCGGGCGTGATCACGGTCGTGGGCACCGGCACCGCAAACATCACCGCGACGCTCGGCGCCACGCCAGCGACCGGCACGATCACCCTGCGCGCGGTGGCCGCCCCGACCGCCGCCGCCGCGACGCCCACCCGCGTGGCCGCCGACGTGATCTCGCTCTTCAGCAACGCGTACACGAATGTGGCCGTGGGCACCTGGTCCGCCGATTGGGATCAGGCCGATGTGGCCGACACCAAGATCGCCGGCAACGATGTGAAGAAGTACAGCAACATGGTGTTCGCCGGCATCGAGTTCACCAATCCGCGGGTGAATGCGACGAGCATGACGCACCTGCATCTCGACGCGTACGTCTACGACGTCGCCAACTTCCGCGTGAAGCTCGTGGACTTTGGGGCCAACGGGGCGTTCGGCGGCGGCGATGACTCGGAGCATGAGCTGGTGATCCCGTCGGCGTCGCTGACGGCCGGCGCCTGGAACAGCCTCGATCTGCCGCTGTCGAGCTTCACCGGCCTCGCGGCGCGCGCCAATCTCGCGCAGATGATTCTGGTGGCGTCGAGCCCGACCGTGTACCTCGACAACGTCTACTTCTACAAGGTGCCGGCGCCGCCGACGCCGACCGCGCCGACCACTGCGGCGCCGACGCCCACCGCGGCGGCCGCCAACGTCGTGTCGCTCTTCAGTGACGCGTATACGAACAAGACCGTGGATACCTGGTCAGCGGACTGGGACCAGGCCGATGTGAGCGATGTGCCGATCGCCGGGAATGCCACGAAGCGGTACGCGAATCTGGTCTTCGCCGGTATCGAATTCACCAGCAAGCCCGTGGATGCGTCGGCCATGACGCGCTTCCACATGGACATCTGGACGCCCGACTCCACCGTGGCGCCGGCCAACTTCAAGATCAAGCTGGTGGACTTCGGCCCGAACAACGCGTTCGCCGGCGGCGACGATACGGAGCACGAAATCACGGTGACCCGCGCCACCACGCCGGGCTTCACCACCGGCAGCTGGATTGCGATCGATGTGCCGATGAGCGACTTCACCGGCCTCACGCGGCGCGCGAACCTGGCGCAGCTGATCATCTCCGGCTCGCTCAAGACGGTCTTCGTCGACAACGTCTACTTCTACAACACGGCCGCGGCCACGGCGCCGACGACGGCCGCGCCCGCCCCGACGTTCGCGGCGGCCAACGTCATCTCCCTCTTCAGCAACGCCTACACCAACGTCACCGTGAACACCTGGTCGGCGGATTGGGATCAGGCGGACCTGGCCGACCTCAAGATCGGCACGGATGACGTGAAGAAGTACTCGAACCTCGTGTTCGCCGGCATCGAGTTCACGGCGCCCCAGATCAATGCCACGAACATGACCCATCTCATGTTCGACCTCTGGACGCCGGAGACGGTGACGGGCAAGAACTTCCGGGTCAAGCTGGTGGACTTTGGCCCGAACGGGGCCTTCGCCGGCGGCGACGACACGGAACACGAGATCACGCTCACGGCGACCACGACGCCGGCGCTTGGCACCGGCACCTGGGTGCGCTTGGACCTCCCGCTTTCCAGCTTCACGGGGCTCACCCGTCGCGCGAACCTCGCGCAGCTGATTATTTCGGGAGATCTCAAGACCGTGTTCGTGGACAATGTGCTGCTGCATCGGTGAGGCTTCCACCGGTCGGCTGCACGCCGCCGGAGTGAGTGATGCCGTCATCGATGCCCCGCTGTCAGGTGGGGGCGCGTCAGCCCGACGCCACGCGCCCCCGCGATCTCGCGACCGCGATGCTGCGGTTGATCTGGGAGGAGCGCCGCATCTCGCGCGCCGACATCGCGCGGCGCCTCGAGGTGTCGCGCTCGACCGTGTCGGAGATCGTCGACCAGCTGCTCCCGGTCGGGCTGGTACGCGAAGCGGGCGTGGGCGCCTCGAGCGGGGGTCGGCGCCCCATCGTGCTGGAGTTCTGCGATGACGCGTACACGCTGCTCGGGGTCGACATCGGCGCGTCGCACGTCTCGGTCGTGCTCACCGATCTGCGTGGGCAGGTGCTCGCATGGGAACACCGTGAGCATCCGGTGCACGACGATCCGGATGGCACGCGCGCACTCGTCGTGGCGCTCTGCGATGCCTGCCGGGAACAGGTCGACCTCACCCGATCGCCGCTGGCCGGGATCGGCGTGGCCCTCCCCACGCCCGTCGATCCCAAGCATCCGGAGCGCGTCTCCCGCCTCGCCATGTCGCGCTGGCAGGAACGCCACGGGCTCGAAGCGCTCGTGGAACGCTACGGGGTGCCCGTCTTCCTCGACAACGACGCCAACCTGGGCGCCCTCGCCGAGCATTGGTGGGGCGCCGCGCGCGGCCGGCAGACGTTCACCTTCATCAAGGTCGGCACGGGTATCGGCGCCGGGCACTTCATCGACGGCCACATCTTCCGTGGCGCGAGCGGGGTGGCCGGCGAAATCGGTCATGTCTCCATCGATGTGCACGGCAAGCCCTGTGTGTGCGGGAATCGCGGATGCCTGACCACGTACGTCGGCGCCAAGGAGCTGGTGCAGCGGGCCCACGAGCTCGCGCCGGAGACCCCGGGGCACAAGCTCGAGCTCGGCACACTCTCGATCATCGAGCTCGAGAAGGCCGCACTCGTTGGCGATCCGCTCGCGCGGAAGGTGATCGAAGAAGCCGCCCAGCACCTCGGTACGGTGATCGCCGGCATGCTCAACCTCATGAATCCCGAAGCGGTGATTCTCTGGGGCCGCCTCGCCCGACTGCGCGAGCAGGTGCTCGTCCCCATTCGCGAGGCGGTCATGCGCCGCACCTTCGTGAGCGCCGTCGCCTCGTCGGAGATTCACGCCAGTGCCCTGGGCGATCGTGGTATCGCCATTGGCGCGGCGACGCTGGTGCTCGACGCTGTTCTGCACGACCCCACCTTGTTGCCGGCGACGCACTCCCCGTAGGTCGTCCCTCCCTCTCCTCCCGCCCGGTCCCGCCATGCTGACGCGTCGCTCTGCTCTGTTGTGTGCCACTCTGGTCGCGTTGGCGGGATGCTCCGCATCCGAAGGCTCGACCGTGCCCGATGGCTATCGCCTCGCCTGGTCCGACGAGTTCGATGGCGCCGCCGGTGCGCGTGCGAATGCGGCCACCTGGACCTACCAGCAGGGCACCGACTGGGGCAATCAGCAGCTCGAGTACGACACCGATCGCACCGAGAATGCAGCCCTCGATGGCAACGGCAACCTGGTCATCACCGCCAAGCGGGAAAGCTTCCGCGGGAGCAATTACACGTCGGCGCGCCTCAACTCCACGGGCAAGCGCAGCGTGAAGTACGGGCGCATCGAAGCGCGCATGAAGCTCCCGCGCGGCCGTGGCCTCTGGCCGGCGTTCTGGCTGCTGGGCAGCAGCTGCGCGACGGTGGGTTGGCCGTTGTGCGGCGAGATCGACATCATGGAGTACAAGGGGCAGGAGCCGAGCACGGTGTACGGGACGGCACACGGGCCCGGCTACTTCGCTGGCGGGGCGCTCTCCGGCAAGAAGACGCTCACCGCCGCGCGCCTCGACAACAGCTTCCACACCTATGCCGTGGAGTGGACGGCGACGCGCATCGACTGGTTCATCGACGGCGAGCGCTATTGGACCGTGCAGAAGGGCGCCACACCCGGGCCGTGGGTCTTTGATGCGCCCTTCGACATCATCCTGAACGTCGCGGTGGGCGGCAACTTCGTGGGCTCGCCGGATAACATCACGACCTTCCCGCAGTCGATGACGGTGGACTACGTGCGCGTCTACGAGGCGATTCCGTGAGCACCACGCGCGCCGAAGATCGCATCCCCTTCGTGGGGAAGGTGGCGTACGGGCTTGGCGCGTTCGTGAACAACCTGCTGGCGGCCGCGGTCGGCGGCATGATGATCATCCTCAATCTCGGGTTGGGGATGAATCCGGCGATGGTCGGGCTGCTGGGGGCCTTGCCGCGGGCGGCCGATGCCATCATGGACCCGCTGATGGGGTACGTGTCCGACACCACCCGCTCCCGCTGGGGGCGACGTCGGCCGTACATCTTTGCCGGCGCACTGCTGTCGGGGATCACGTTCATCGTGCTCTGGATGCTGCCGGCCGGGCGGAGCGAGTCGTTCTACTTCTGGTATTTCCTCGCGCTGTCCATCGTCTTCTACTTCGCGTACACCGTCTTCGCCGCCCCGTGGGTCGCGCTGGGGTACGAACTCACTCCCGACTACCACGAGCGCACGCGCCTGATGGGCGTGCAGAACTTCATCGGCCAGATCGCCTACCTCGTCTCGCCATGGTTCCTGTGGATCATGACGAACAAGACGTGGTTTCCCGATGCGATGTCGGGCGCGCGTGGCCTCGCGATCGGGGTGGGGGTGCTGGCGATGATCATGGGCATCATCCCGGCCATCATGCTGCGCGAGCGGTTCACCGAAGCGCACGTGCCGGCGCCGTCACCCGACGGGGCCTCGACCGGGCTGATGGCCAAGACCATGGCCTTCCTGCGCGGCTGCCGTTCCACGCTGCGCTCCCGCAACTTCCTGCGCCTCTGCTTTGCGACGTTCCTGGTGTTCAACGGGTTCATCATGATCTCGTCGTTCCAGTCGTACGTGATCATCTACTACGTGTTCGGCGGAAACCAGGAGCTGGGCGCCAAGTACGCGGGCTATGCGGGGACGCTGGGCACGATCTCCACGTTTGCGGTCATCACGATCGTCACCTCCATCGCGACCAAGGCCGGCAAGCGGGCAGCGTTCTTCACCTCCACCGGGCTGTCCATGGTGGGGTACGCGCTCAAGTGGTTCAGCTACAGCCCGACCCACCCGTGGCTCGTGCTGCTGCCGGCACCGCTCATGGCCTTCGGGCTGGGTGGCCTCTTCACCGTGATGGGGTCGATGATCGCCGATGTGTGCGACAGCGACGAACTCGAGACCCAGCAGCGCCGCGAAGGGATGTTCGGGTCGATCTACTGGTGGGTGGTGAAGGTCGGCATGGCGGCAGCGCTGGCGGGCGGCGGCTACCTGCTGAACGCGACCGGCTTCGACGTCGCGCTCGCCGGTGCGCAGAGTTCGCACACCATCACGCTGCTCCGTCTCTTCGATGCCGGCGTGCCGTTCCTCACCTCGGCCCTCGCGATCTGGATCATGCTCGGCTACGACGTCACCGAGGCCAAGGCCGGCGCCGTGCGCGCATCGCTCGAGGAGCGCAAAACGGCCGCGGGGAGTATCCCCGCGGCCGTCTGATCGCGAACGGACCGCTCGCGCCTTAGCGCGAGCGGTAGGAGAGGCCGTCGCCGCGCACGAAGCGCGGCGCGGCCGTCGCGAACGCCTCACCCGCCACACTCGGCCAGGTAAAGGAGAGGCGCCCGGTGAAGTCGTGCGCCCCGAAGAGCACGTCCGCCACGCCGGCGCCTTCGGAGCCGGGTAGCCACGCGGCGACGAACGCCGTGGACGCATCAAGCTCCTGGTTCACCACCAGCGGCCGCCCCGCCACGAACACGGTCACGACCGGCAGTCCGCGCGCCCGCAGCCGCTCGATGAGCGCCAGATCTTCGGGGTGCAGAGACGCCAGTTCGAGCGTCGCCCCGTACGGGTTCAGCGTGTGCGGCTTGACCTCCCGCTGCGAGCCGCGCTGCACACGCCCGCCCGACCGCAGGTCGCCCATGCCTTCGGCATACGGACGCTCGCCGATCACCACGATCGCCGCGTCGAACATCGCCGTGTCGGCCGCCGCGCCATCGGGAGAGAGCACCGCGTGTGGCGCGACCTCACGAATCCCCTCCCAGATGCTCGTGCCACCCACGATCGACTCGTTGTCGGTGACCCCCTGCCACGCCACCGTGAAGCCGCCGCACTGGTGCCCGCGGTTGTGCGCGCTCTTGCCCGCCACGAGCAGACGCGCGCTCGGCGCGAAGGGGAGCACCGCGCGATCATTCTTCAGCAGCACGAGCGACTTGCGCACCGCCTCGCGCGCCACGTTACGATGCGCCACGCTCCCGAACGTCGGCGACGCCGACATGGGTCGCTCCGACGGCCGCGGCCGCTCGAACAGCCCACTCCGCCACTTGACCGAGAGGATACGCCGCACCGCATCGTCGATGCGCGCCATGGGGATCTCGCCGCGCGTGACCGCGTCGCGCAGATGCGCGAGACACGCCTTCCACTCCACCGAGACCATCAGCATGTCGATGCCGGCATTCACCGCCATGGTGATTGCCGAACCGTAGTCCTCGTGCAGATAGTCCACGCCGTCCCAGTCGGAGACCACGAGGCCGTCAAAGCCCAGCCGTCCCTTCAGGACGTCCGTGAGGAGATAGCGATGCCCATGGCACTTGTCGCCGTTCCAGCTGTTGAAGCTCGCCATGACGGTGTACACGCCGGCGGCGATGGCCGGCGGGTACGGCGCCATGTGCACGCGCTCGAGCTCGGCCTCGGTACAGGCGGTGTCTCCCTGATCATTGCCGGCGGTGGTCCCGCCGTCACCGATCCAGTGCTTCGCGCACGCCAGCACCCCGCTGTCGCCGGCCTCGCCCTGCACGCCACGCACATACGGCCCGGCATACTGGGCGACGAGCGCCGGATCGTCGGAGAAGCTTTCGTAGGTGCGCCCCCAGTGCGGATTGCCCGCCACGGCGAGCGTGGGCGCAAACGTCCAGTCCACACCGGTCGCGAGGACCTCCTGCGCCATGATGCGCGCGGTACGCTCCACGAGCTCGGCATCGTGCGCGCAGCCCAGGCCGATGTTGTGCGGAAAGACCGTCGCGCCGAGCACGTTGGCGTGACCGTGAATGGCGTCCACGGCATAGAGCAGCGGAATCGGCACCCGGTCCGGTCCTTCGCTCATCGAGGCGGCCCAGTACGCGTCATTCATGGCGACCCAGTCCGCCAGCTGATTGGTGCCCGGGGCGGAGCCACCGCCACTCAACACGGCACCGATGTGCGCGTCGCGCACCTCGTCCGGCGTGATCGCCATGCGTTCGGGCATCATCATCTGCCCGAGCTTCTGCTCGACGGTGAGCTGCGCGAGCAGGGCCTCGACGGGGGCGGGCACCGTGAGGCGCGTCGAATCGGTGGTCAGTGTGGTCGACATGAGCAGTTCCGTCAGTCCACGAGGGTGAAGGACGCGTGGAGTTCAGCGGTGGCGTCGCCACCGACCCAGAGGTGAAACACCCCGGCTTCCGCGGTACGGCGGTGGTGCCGGTTGGAAAAGGCAAGGTCCGACTCGGTGAGCGTGAACGTCACCGTCTGCCGCGCGCCGGGCGCGAGTGCCACGCGTGCAAACCGACGCAGCTCACGCACCGGTCGCGTCAGCGACGCCACCGGATCATTCAGGTACAGCTGCACCACCTCGGTGCCCGCGCGATCTCCCGTGTTGAGGAGATCGACCGCCACGGTGAGCGATTCGCCACGGCGAAGCGTGTGATGCGACACCCGCAGCTGCTCATACGCAAAGCGGGTGTAGGAGAGGCCGTAGCCGAAGGGAAAGAGTGGCGTCGGATGCACGTCGAGGTGAAACGAGGTGTTCCCCACCGACAGCTGCGGCACACGTCCGGTGATAGTGGACTCGTGCACGATCGTCTCCGGCGTGGCAGGCTTGCCGGTGCGCTTGTGCGCGTAGTAGAGCGGCACTTGTCCGGTGACGCGCGGGAGCGAGACGGGCAGTCGCCCACTCGGCGACGCGTCGCCGCAGAGGACGTCCACAATGGCCGCGCCCCCCATGACGCCCGGATGCCAGGCATACAGCACAGCCGCCACGCCATCAAGCGCACCCTCGAGCGCGAGCGCCCGCCCCGCCATGATGACCACCACGACCGGCGTGCCGGTGGCCACGACGTCCGCGATGAGCGCCCGCTGGTCGCCCGGGAGCGACACGTCGGCACGACAGTGCGCCTCACCCGACAGAATGGCGTCTTCCCCGAGCACCAGTACCGCGACATCGGCCGCGGCCGCGGCGGCGACCGCCGCCGCATGCCCCTCGCGATCGCGCGCGCGGGGATGGGTGTGGCCGCGCTCGTAGCGCAGTGTCACCGCGTCCCCCAGCCGTGCGGCCAGCGCCTCACGTACCGTGACCGCGTGATCGGTGCGCCCATCAAAGATCCACGTCCCCAGCTGTTCCCACGGATCATCGGCGAGCGCGCCGACCAGCGCCACCGAGCGCAGCGAGGTCAGATCCAGCGGCAGCAGCGCGTGCGCATTGCGCAGCAGCACCAGACTGTCGCGCGCCACGTCGCGCGCCGCTGCCAGCGTGGCCGGCGCCCCCGAGGGCGGCACCGCCGCGGGATCCACAAGGGGCCGATCGAAGAGCCCCAGCCGCACCTTCACGCGCAGGATATGGCGGACCATGGCATCGATCGTCGCGTCATCCACGAGCCCCTCGGCGAGCAGCGCGGGCAGGTGGTGCGCGTAGGTCCGGCTCGCCATCTCCATGTCCACGCCGGCCTGTGCGGCCGCGAGCGCCGCCTCGCGATCGTCGGCCGTCAGCCCATGCGTGGTGAGCTGGGGCACTGCATCCCAGTCGCTGACCACCAGTCCGTCGAAGCCGAGATCATCGCGCAAAATGTCGCGCAGCAGGGTCGCGTTCGCCGTCGCCGGAATGCCGTCGACATCGGAGAACGACGTCATCACCGTCAGCACGCCGGCATCGACCGCCGCCCGAAACGGCGGCAGATGCACATTGCGGAGCTCATGCGGCGGGATGTTGGTGCTGTTGTAGTCCTTCCCCGCCTCGCTCGCGCCGTAGCCCATGAAGTGCTTCGCACAGGCGGCGAGCGCATCAGGGCGCGTGGGATCGTCCGTCTGAAAACCGCGTACGGCGGCAGCGCCCATCTCGCCAATCAGGTATGGATCCTCCCCGTACCCCTCGGCGACGCGCCCCCAGCGCGCATCACGCCCGACATCGAGCATGGGCGCGAAGGTCCAGTTGATCCCCACCGCCGTCGCTTCCTCGGCGGCGAGCCGCGCCGCCTGCTCCACGGCCTGCGGGTTCCAGGTCGCGGCCTGCCCGAGCGGAATCGGGAAGACCGTATGAAACCCGTGAATCACATCGCGCCCGATCAGCAGCGGAATGCCGAGCCGCGATTCATGGCGTGCGATCCACTGCAGACTGCGAATCGTGGCCGGATCCACCTCATTGATGATCGACCCGACCGCCCCTCGCCGCACCGCGTCGGCCAGATGATCGGCCACGTGGCCGTTCGTGCCCTGGACCTGTTGCAGCTGGCCGAGCTTCTCCTCTCGCGTCATGCGCGAGAGGAGATCGGCGACGAAGGCCTCCACTTACCAGTTCACCGAGAGGTAGGTGCGGATCTCCCACTCGCTGCCCCGCATGCCGGGTACGGTCGGATCGCACGTCAGGATGCCGGTCCGGTCGGCCGGGACCCGCTCGGGGCAGAAGCGCGGCGAGAAGCGATCAAGCGCACGCCACGATCCGCGGACACCCACCCGCGTCTCCGGCACATCGAACCACTGCGGCGTGCCGAGCACGTACGACACATCGGCCATGTACTGCTTCGGGAACGTGAGGTTGAAGTCGCGATGGTAGTCGAACGGGCCCCAGTCGTTGAACTTGGCAAACGCCTGGATCTTGAGCTGATGCGTCACGGCGCGCACGTCGAGCCCGGTGCGATGCAGCAGACGCGTGTCGTTGCCGTTCGGCTCAGCGGTACCCGTGTAGACGTTGGCCACGAGGCGCAGATCGCGGGCCACCTTCGAGACGATACGCGAGCGTACTTCGTAGAGGCTGCGCGCCGGCGTCGCCCCCGGGAACGCGAAGGTGGTGCGCCCGTTGGCGAGAATACCGATCGCGGCGTCCATCGTCGTGGGGAACTTGCGATAGACGTAGCCGAGGTTGAACGCGAGCTTCGCGTCTTCGCGGGCGTCGTTGTCCCACTGGTACATCCACGTGCCCGGCGTCGGATCGTAGGTCAGCAGCATTTCCGCGCCCTGCGTCTCGCGGTTGGCGCGTACCACGAATGGATCCTCGAGGATGTTGCGCGGCCGCGCCGGCGCCGGCGCGCCTGCACCCACCGGGCCCACGATGGGCTTCTGATAGAGCACGTTCGGCGCGAACTGCCACGACCCGAAGGTCGCGGTGAAGCCGGTGATCACGTTCCACTGGTTGTTGAGCCCCGTGTCCTTGAGGCTCCACCCGGTGAAGGTCTGCACCGACGTCGGTCCACCGTCGGCGACGAGCCCCATCACGGCGCCCTGCCCGTACCAGTTCACGCGACCGCGGGTGTACGTCAGCTTGCCCTTGGCGCCGAACGCATCGCTGTCCTTGATCCGATCCTGAAGCACCCGCGCCGTGCTTCCCACGCCATCGAGAATCTGGAAGGGCACGCCCACACGCGTCGACCCGGCCCAGATGGCGCCCGCTTCCACACCAACGCCCTTGATCGTATCCGCCAGCGCCAGCGTGGCGCGACGCGTCTTGGGGATGGGAATCGCGAAGGAGCTGTTGGTGGCATCCGTCGTGAGCTGCGCGAGGTCTTCCTGATAGAGACCCGTGACGTTCACACCACCCACCGACCGGTGATACTTGGCGAGTGCCGTGGGGTTGGCACCCCACCACAGCTCGGGTCCGATGGCGAACTTGAGGCCGGCCAGCTGCTTCTTGCCGGTGAACTCCATGCCGCTGGGCGCCCGACCGTTGTAGATGTCGATGTTGCGCCCGTAGTTCGCTTCGCGATACAGGCCGAAGAAGTCGCCTTCGTAGCCCCAGTGGTAGTGGCCGCTGCGATAGAACGCGTCGAGACGGAAGAGCTGGTCATCCCACGACACGTTCGCCCGATACACGGCCACGCGCTCGTTGTCGCCCACCCGCAGCGTCGATCCATCGAGCTGCGGGACGAACCGCGTACGCCCGCGATTCTCGTAGAAGATCTCGTCGATCGGATTCGTGGGCACGTTCCCGAGCACGTTCAGCGTCACATTCGCCTTGAACGTCTCGGTGGGGCGCGCCTCGATCGTGCCGTAGTACGAGTCGAGATGATCGAAGCCCTTGAACGCCGGATAGCTGTTGCTGCCGGCCACCGCGCGCGCCGGCGTGCTGATCTTGCTGCCACCGGTGCTGATCGTCTGCAGATCCATGCGCAAGCCACTGACGCGCAGCGTCTGCATCTCGGCGCCCATCGCGGCGCGATCGCCGCGCGCCTTGAGCGCCAGCGCCGCCGGTTCGATGGCGGCGAAGTGTGTCGCGATGCGACTACCGGTCACACCGCTCGCGTACGGATCGAGCTGATAGGCCTGCTGCAGGCCGTAGTACGCCGCGCGCGGATAGATCTCATAGAAGCCCTTGCTGTCGGTGGGCCCCTTGGCGGCAATGCCCCACCACTCCTCGTTCATGTTGTTCTGACCGGCGACGTAGTCGTCGGCATAGGCCGCGTTGCTCCACGAGGCGTTCACATCATGCTCGTCGAGTCGCGATTCCTGCCCGAACTTCCACCACCCGTCGGTCCACTGGAAGGTGAAGCCGCCGATCGCGTTGCCCTCACGCCCCTGGCCGGCAACGTGCTCGTAGATCTCCCGCCACTGGCTGAGCACGTACTTCGCCTGCGACACCTGATCCTCGCGCATCGTGCGCGCGTTCCACGCATCGGCGCCGAACTCCGTGAACATCACCGGCAGGCCAGCCACCTGCTTCACGCGCGTGAACAGATCGCCGAACGACGCGCCGCGATACACGTTGGTGCCGAACACGTCCACACCCTTCGCCTCGGCGGCGAAGATCTCGAGGTATTGCAGATCACCGTTCGCAAACGCGACCGGACGCGTGGCATCGTGCTGCTTGAGCGCCCGCGCCGCCTCGCCGACCAGCGAGTAGAGGTAGCGTGCCTTGGCGGCATCGCGCTCACCGACCGGGAGATTCTCCGTCGCGGCCGACTTCCACGTCAGCCCATAGTTGTTCTCGTTGCCCAGAAGCCACATGAGCACGCCGGGCGTTCCGCGGAACTGATCCACCAGCGCGGTGATCTCGCCCACGAGCGCGGCGCGCACCTTGGGATCGGCGTAGTTCGTCTGCGCCGTGTACACCCCATTGATGGTGGTGCCGTAGCGGCCCAGCGGATGGTTGAGCACCGTGAAGATGCCCCACCGTTCATAGATGTAGCGCACCCACTTGGGCGGGATGCCGTTGTACTGGCGAATGGCATTGACGCCCATTGCCTTGAGCAGCGCCATCTCGCGGTCGAGCGCCGCTTGGATGGTGGCATCCGGCTGCGTCCACAGGCTGTAGGCGTAGTTGGTGCCGACCGGGAAATAGTCCCAGTTGACCCCCTTCACGAGGAAGTCGCGGCCGTCGACCTGCAGACGACTGCCGCGGTCATCGGAGACCACGGCGATGCGGGGACCGGCTTCGGCCTGCGCGTGCAGCGCGTGCGCTGACGGCAGGAGGAGAGTCAGCGCGGCCATGCCGCCCTGCAACCGGCGCAGCAGACGGGGAGCGGTGGATGAACGGGCCAGCGGGCGACGCATGGGCACTCCTCCGCAGGAGGGAGCTACGGGGCGGAAGGCGGGGACCGAGGGTGGGATCGAACTTTGTTCGATTGTCCAACAAAGTGGGATTCGGTGGCCGGGCTGTCAAGAACGAGTTCAGGGAGCCCGGCCGCTACTTTATGGAGCATGGGCTCCCCGTCATCGATCCTGGTCGTGGCCGCGACGGCGCGTGAACTCGCGCCGGTCGACGGCTGGCGCATCCTCGAGTGCGGCGTGGGCCCGGTCGAGGCGGCGGTACGCACCGCGGCCGCCATTGCGGCCGTGCGCCCGGCGGCGGTGCTGCACGTGGGGATCGCGGGGGCCCGCCGGGCCGCGGCGCTCGCCCCGGCCACGATCGTGATCGGCTCCGAGGCGCAGTACAGCGATCTCGGGGTCGGCCCCGAGTGGGCACCCGGCACGGTCCCCGCCACGGCCGCGCTCCTGGCCGCGGCGCAGCGGGTGCTGCCGGACTCGCCCGTCATGCCGATCGGCACCAGCGCCCGGATCGGGGGCACCAGCGACACGCTGGTCGAGGCCATGGAGGGCTTTGCCGTGCTCCGGGCCGCCCAGCTCGCCGGCGTCCCCGCGCTCGAGGTCCGGGCCATCGCCAACGACATCGAAGAACAGGACCGCGCCCGCTGGCACTTCGCCGCGGCGTTCCATGCCATCACGGCGGCCACGCCGGCGCTCGTACGCACGATCGCGGCGGCCCTCTCCGACTGACCTGGTCGTGCACACCCTCACGTTCGGCTATTCGCCCTGCCCCAACGACACGTTCGCCTTTCATGCGCTCACGCATGGTCTGGTCGACGCGCCGTTTCGCATCGAGCCGGTGCTGCTCGATATCGAGGAGCTCAACCGGCGCGCCCACGACGGTGCGTTCGCCCTCACCAAGCTGAGCGTCGGTGCCTTCGCCGCCGTGGGCGATCGATACCGCCTCCTCCGAAGCGGCGCTGCCCTCGGCAAGGGCGTCGGTCCGCTGGTCGTGACCAAGGATCCGCTGCCGTTCGCCCACGCCGTGTCGCGCCGCATCGCGATTCCCGGGCGTGAGACCACGGCCTATCGCCTGCTCCGCCTCGCCGCCCCCGCCCTCGGCGAGGTGGTGGAGATGCGCTATGATCGCATCCTGCGTGCCGTCGAACAGGGGGAGGTCGACGCGGGGCTCATCATCCACGAAAGCCGCTTCACCTACGCCGATCACGGCCTCACCAAAGCCATCGACCTCGGTGATTGGTGGGAACGTGAGACGAACCTCCCCGTCCCCCTCGCCGGCATCTGCGCCCGCGCCGACCTCCCCGCCGATGTCGCCGCCGCCGCCGAGCAGGCAATCCGCGCCAGCGTGCAGTACGCGTTCGATCATCCCGACGCGAGTCGCGCCTACGTCGCGGCCAACGCGCAGGAGATGAGCGCCGAGGTGTGCGCGCAGCACATCGCGCTGTATGTCAACGAGCACTCGCTGGATGTGGGGGAGGAGGGACTTCGGGCCATAGAGCGGTTGGTACGGGGATGAATTTGGGGTTGCCTTGAGAGGCGAGACGCGAGTGGGAGTTGGAGTGATGGGCCTGCGTGGTGAGCGCACCACTCTCCCTCACCACCTAAACTCCCACTCGCCTCTCGCTTCTCAACGCAAACCCCTACCCAACTCCTTAGAGTCCGCGCGCCGTCAGCGACCCCGTCCGCTCCAGCTTCCCCCAGCTCGGAATCCAGCCGCGCGCCGCCGCCCGCATGGCTTTCAGGAGCGCGATGTAGAGCACCTGCCGGTAGGCGATCCGCTGCAGCGGCACCAGCAATGCCTGCCAGATCGACTCGCCCTTCTCGTAGCCCACGCCGATGAGCGCGGTGATGAAGTCGATGAGCAGGAAGAAGGCGTACAGGGAAACCACGGGGAGTGCGTGGCCCCACGCGGTGGTCCAGCCGAGAGGGGCGAACTCCATCGCGAGGCGCACCATGCTCCACACCAGCGCAATGTCCGCGGCCGGTGCCAGGAGCGGGAAGATGAGCTGAAAGAGCCAGATGTTGGGCAGCCCCACCATCCCCAGCGAGCCAGCGCTTCGACGCAGGAACGCCGCGCGGTGCTTCCAGGCACACTGCAGCGTGCCGAAGCTCCAGCGGAAGCGCTGACGGAGCAGCGCGTCCAGCGTTTCCGGTGCCTCGGTATACGCGATGGCGCGATCGGCGAGCGCGATGCGATGCCCGGCGCGCAGGAGCGTGAGCGTGAGATCCTGGTCTTCGGCCATCGTCTCATGCTTGAAGCCGCCCACGTCGAGAATCGCGCTGCGCCGCCACGCGCCAATGGCCCCCGGCACGACAGTGATGCAGTTGAGCATCACGAATGCGCGCCGGTCGAGATTCTGACTCGTGACGTACTCCACCGCCTGCCAGCGCGTCACCAGGTTCACGCGATTCCCAACCTTCGCATTGCCGGCGACCGCCCCCACGCGCTTGTCGGCAAGCGGGCAGACGAGCTGTCGGATAGCATCGGGCGCCAGCACCGTGTCGGCGTCGATTACCACGACCATGTCGCCGGTGGCGTCCACGATGCCGTGATTGAGCGCCAGGGCCTTGCCCCCGTTGGGCTGCGTGAGCACGACGACGCGCGGGTCCCGGACCGCCTGCGCCGCGGCCAGCGTCCCATCGGTGGAGCCGTCGTCCACCACAATGACCTGCAGTGCCGGATAGTCCTGCCCCAGCACCGACAGAATCGTGCGGGCGATGACGCGCTCTTCGTTGTATGCGGGGATGACCACCGACACGCTGGGCGTGAAGACGTCGTCGGCGAGTCGGCGCGCGTAGCGCGGCCGGAATCGCTGCGCCGTAGCGAGGCCGCCGATCAGCGCCAGTCGCACGAGCCCGAGCACCAGCGCCACGAGGAAGGCCGTGACCAGCGTGTACTCCACCACGTTCGCCACCTGCAACGTGGCGATCGTGAGCATCCGCTGCGGCGCTTCATTGCGGGGCACCGACGGATTGCCAGCGGTGGGCGCAGCATCGAGCAGCCCCGCAATGGTGGTGAGTTCGTAGCCGCGCGCCCGCAGGGTATCGATGAGCGGCCCGAGCGCCGCGACCGTGGCCGACCGATCACCACCCGCGTCATGCAGCAGCACCACACGGCCGTTGTTCTTCTCGAGGTCGCGAATGGCGTTCGCGATGATGCGCTGCGGGTCCTTTTCGTACCAGTCCTTCGGATCGATCTCGAGACCGGCGATGCGATAGCCCATCTCGTTCGCCACCGCCATCGGCCGCAGGCGCTCCTCCGTGCTTGGCTGCGCATCGCCGATGTACGGCGGACGGAACACGATGGGCCGCTCGCCGGTTACCGCTTCGATCGTGCGGCCAGCCGCAGAGAGCTCCATGCGGATGGCCTGCGGGCTCAGACCGGCAAAGTCCGGATGGCTCCACGAGTGATTGCCGATCTCGTGCCCTTCCTGCGCGATGCGTCGCGTCAGGATCGGCAGCCGCTGCACCTGGCGGCCGATCAGGAAGAAGCTCGCGATGGCATCGCGCGACGCCAGCGTGTCGAGAATGGCCGGCGTCCAGTCTTCGTCCGGGCCATCGTCGAACGTGATGGCCACCTTGTTCTTGTGAAACCCGCCGCGCGAGATGAAGTAGCCGCCCGGCGGCCGCACCAGCTGTTCGCTCTGGATGTAGCCCTGCCTGTCGAGCGCCACGGCGCGTTCGCCGCGCCCTTCGTAGCCCTCCACGGCGAGCACTTCGCCATCACCCACGATCACCGACGCGCCGTTGTTCGGCAGCCAGCGCAGCGAGTCCACCGGGGCGTTGAAGCCCTGGCGGCCAAGCACATTCCAGAGCGTCGCGTCTTCCGACCCCAGGCGCCAGATCGCGGCACCCGCCGCCCCGGTGCTGAGCCCGGCGCGAATCTGATTCCACGCACTCACCGCATCGAGATACCACACGCGATGCGAAAGCCCCGAGGTTTCGCGCCAGCCGGCCATGGGGTTGCGGGTACGCGCATCGAGATGCGGCCCGCCCGGGGCGGCGCGACTGAGCGCCATCGCCTCACTCACACTGAGGTTCACCGCCTCCGGTTTGTCGCTGCGCCAGTGATAGCCGTATTGCCCGATGCCCAGCATGAGCTGCGCCGGCGGCACCGAATCGAGCACCGCGTCGAGCCGCTCGGCGAACCAGCTCGCACTCGCCACCGGGCCAGCCTCATTGAGGCCGCCATGTTCATCGTACAGCATGGCCATGACGTAGTCGGCATTCGCCGCATACGCCTTGGTGGGATAGCCATCGCCTTCACTGATTGGCACCGCCACCGACAGGATCGCACTATCGGCCTGCAGCGCCGTGCGCAGCTCCTGCAGAAACGCGAGCATCGGCGGGTGCAGCGACGCTGGCAGATTTTCGAAGTCCACGAAGACGCCGGCGAACTCATTGGCCGTGACCGCCTCCATGAGCTGCGCCACGGTGGACGCACGCGCGGCGGGGGTGGCGATCACGTTCGCGGCCAAGAGCGAATCGAAGCCCGACGCGCCGTAGTTGGTGATCATCAGATGCGGCGCCGCGCCCCGTTCGCGCGCGGCGGCGATCAGATCCTTGTCCACCTCCACCGTGAGCTGCCCCGGCTCCTTGCCGCGGCCAAGGAAGACCGACTCGAACACCGCCCAGTCGAGGTGATCACCCACCCGCTTGAGCGCTGCCCGGCTGCCGGCGTCCCACTGCACCACGAAGGCGGCGACGATGGGATCGGCGACTGGTGTACCCTGGTGGCGCGGCAAGGCCATCGGCGGACAGGCCGGCCGGCCGCGCGTCCCGCACGCCTGTGCGCCCCCCTTTCCCCAGCTGCCGGCGGTGTCGGACATCGACACCACCTTGGTCATCGGGAGCGGATCGATGCGCGCCGGCCGGAGGACGGCAATGGCAAACCCACCCGCCAGCACCGCGCCGATGGCGCCGACGGTATACAGGGTCCGGCGCACCAGCGTGCTGCGCCGACCCGAGGGGTCGTGAAAAACGGGGCGAAAGGACACGCGTATATGATCGGCGTTTCAGGGTCGAGAGTGAATCGACGGCGGCAACCTTTAGCAGCCGCGCGCTTGAACCCCAGTCGCGGCGTCCCTACGTTCGCCGCATGGCTCTCGATCCCTCGGCGCGCCCGATCAGTCGTCGGGCGGCGGTCAGTGCGCTCTCGGCCGTGCCGGCCGCAGTCGCACTGAGTACCCTCAGTATCGCCGCCTCCGCCTGTCAGGGAGCTGACAGCCCGCTGGTCACCGTTTCCGAGGCGGGTGCCGCGCTGCCACCGGCGCTCGATCCAGCCCTGGTGCGGAGCATCGGACAGGCCTGGCTTGCCGCCCACCCGGCGGAGGCCACCCCCGAGGCGCTCACCAGTGCCCTCCGCGGTGCCCAGCGCGCCCGGCGGCAATGGCCCTGGCAGCCGCTGCCGCCGCTGACGGAGGTGATTCACGAGGAATACACCGTCGGCGCGACCTCGCTCCCCGACGGCTGGGTGATCGCCGACAGCGAAGCGCGCTGCTGTGCGCGCGTCGCCCTGGGCTGAGCGATGCACATCGACGCCCGTTCGCTCCCGAACGACACCATCGTCGACGCGGACCTCTGCATCGTCGGCGCCGGTGCGGCGGGTATTCCGATCGCGCTCGCGTTCATCGGCGCCGGCAAGCGCGTCGTGCTTCTGGAAGGGGGCGGTTTTGACCGCGAGGACGCGCTCCAGGCACTCTATCGCGGCTCCCTCTCCGGGCTGCCGTATTTCCCGCTCGAGGCCGCACGGCTCCACTACTTCGGCGGGTCCACCGGCCACTGGGGGGGCTACTGCGCGCCGCTCGACGCGGTGGACTTCACCACCCGCAGCTGGGTCCCCGGCAGCGGCTGGCCGATCTCGCGCGACGTGCTCGACCCGTTCTACGCCAAGGCCCATCCGCTGCTCGATCTGGGGCCCTATCAGTACGACCCGGCGTGGTGGGTCGCGCAGGACGCGCGCCGCGAGTGGCTGCCGCTCGATCGCGCGGTGCTGCACGAAAAGATCTGGCAGTTCTCCGCGCCCACGCGCTTTGGGAGCAAGTTCCGCGCGCCGCTCGAGGCCGCGCGCGATGTCACGCTCTACACGTACGCCAACGTCACCGCGCTCGAGATGCGCGAAGGCGGCACGGCCGTTGAGTCCGTACGCGTGTCGCACTTGGACGGTCGTGGCTTTCGCGTGCGCGCCGCCCGCTTCGTGCTCGCCGCCAGCACCATCCAGAATGTGCGCCTGCTGCTCGCGAGCACGGCGCAGAATCCGCAGGGGGTCGGCAACGCGTACGATCAGGTGGGGCGCGGCTTCATGGAGCATCTCGAGATGCCCGCCGGCTCGGCGGTCCTGCTCAAGCCGCAGTCGATGCGTCTCTATCGCTACGACTTTGGCGTCACCAAGACCCGCGCGGAGATCGCCCTCACCCCCGCTGCCCAGGAGCGGCTGGGCACGCTCAATGTCACCGTCGCGATCGAAGGCATGCCCGCCGAGGGCGAACCGCGTACGACCTTCGAGAACAACTCGCCGACCGATCTCGAGGAGTACCGGCGCGAAACACGCGACAGCCTGACGTCGATCATGAAAGCGGCCGAGCAGCCGCACGACGCTGCGAGCGTACGCGCGCAGCCGCGGGTCTCACTCGTGGCGCGACAGGAGCAGGCCCCCAACCCGGCCTCGCGCGTCACGATCACCCGCGAGCGCGACGCGCTGGGCGTACCGCGCGCCGACTTTCACTGGGCGCTCACGCCCCTCGATCGCCACTCGCTGCGCACGATGTACCTCACCCTCGGCCGCGAGTTCGCCCGCCTGGGCGTGGGGCGTGTGCAGCTCCGCGACTGGCTCCGCGCCGAGCAGGCCGACTGGCCGCCGTTCATCAGCGGCGGCTGGCACGATCTCGGCGCCCTGCGCATGAGCGCCTCTCCGCGCACCGGGGTGGTCGATGCCAACTGCCAGGTCCACGGCGTCGCCAACCTCTTCATCGCCGGCGGCGGCGTCTTCGCCACGGCGGGGGCCGCGAATCCCACGCTGACGATCGTGGCGCTGGCGTTGCGGTTGGCGGAGCACCTGAAGGGGCGGTGATAGAGAGGTTGCGTTTGAGAACCGAGAGCCGAGCCATGAGCATCGAGATGTGAGCTCAGAGACAAGAGTCTCACCGCTCACATCTCGCCGCTCACGGCTCGGCTCTCAGTTCTCAAAGGAAACCCCACCCTACTTCCGCACCTTGACCTCCTGCATCCGCCGCACCGGCGACACATAGGCGCTCACCAATGACTCCGCTCCGTCGGCGCCGATCGCCGCCACCCCGAACACGTAGTCATCGATCGACACGTTGGGCAGCGTGAAGCGGGTGACGTTCCCCACGATCTGCGACTTCTCCCAGTCGTTGGTCCAGGCGGTGCGCCAATAGACCTTGTACCCCGCCGCCCCCTCGCTCGGCTGCCACTGGAGCGCCGCGTCGTAGCCGCTCTGGCCGCGGCTCAGCGTCACGGAGGTGCCCTGCGGCGTGGTGACCTTGGGCGCGGCCGGTGCGAGGGCGATGGAGGCGGCGGCCGCCGCGTTCACCCGCGCGTTCTGCGCGAGGTAGCGGAAGTCCATCCCTTCCACCTTGTCCTCGCTGTTGTGCTGGCGGTTGTAGTTCTCGTTGGCTTCGCGGAACACGATCGCCGGAAAGTCGAACGCGGTGAAGCTCGAGTGGTCGGAGCCGCGCCCGAAGCGATCCTCACGCGCCATCAGGCGGATCGTGTGGC
Organism: Gemmatimonadaceae bacterium; assembly: GCA_019752115.1. Taxonomy (NCBI): domain Bacteria; kingdom Pseudomonadati; phylum Gemmatimonadota; class Gemmatimonadia; order Gemmatimonadales; family Gemmatimonadaceae; species Gemmatimonadaceae bacterium. Next base: position 83,331 of record JAIEMN010000011.1, on the reverse strand, counting down.
TCGGCACGTACACGCCGGCGATGCGGGCGATGTAGCGCGCCAGTGAACGGTTCATCGAGTCTTCCGGCCCGAGCGCATAGATGCGCACGGACTCGGCGTCGATGATGCCGTTGCCGCCAAGGCTCGATCCCACGATGTCGTTGTTCAGGTTGGCCTCGACCACCACCTTCTGCGCCGCGATCGTCTGCGCGTGCGCCATCGAGCCCACCAGCCCCTGCTCTTCACCGGCCCACGTCACGAACACGAGGGTGGCGTCGAACTGCAGCCCGCTGTTCGCAAAGACGCGCGCGAGCTCCATGGTGAGGGCGGTGCCGCTGCCATCGTCGTTGGCCCCGGGCGCGTCGGGCGTGTCGTAGTCCTGCCCGGCGCGCAGCATCGCATCGCCGACCGCCGCCCCGGACACGTTTGCCCCATTCACGCCGGCACTCGAGGTATTCCGCGGGTTTACCGAGTCATAGTGCCCCGAGACATACACCCGGCGCGCCGACTTGCCGGGCAGGATGGCGACCACGTTCACGATGTCCACATCCTTCGTGATGCGCCCCTGCTCGAGCACGTGATGCACATCGTACGACACCTGCAGCTTGGGGCTGTACGACTTGAACTCATTGTAGATCCACCGCCGCGCCGCCCCGATGCCGCGCGTGTTCGATACGGTATCGGACAACGTGTTGCGCGTGCCGAAGCTCGCGAGCTTGGTGACAATGGCCTGCAACCGCTCCTGCGACACCGACGCCACGAGCGCCGCAACCCTGGAATCAGCATCGGGACGTACCTGCGCCGGCAGAGACGTCGCAAGACTCACAGTGAACAGCAGGGCAAGACGCGCGGTGCGCATGGTTCGAACTCTCGTAAGTAGTCGATGAATCGTTGAACTGCTCGCACAGAGTCCACGGGGACCACAGGGTACACAGAGAACCGCTTGAAAGAAGAATCGTCGTTCCCTGTGTTCTCTGTGGCTCCCCGTGTGCTCTGTGCGATCAGTTCGTCTCAGGTCTCACATCTCAAGTCAGCCGCGCCAGCGCCATCTCCGCCGCCCCCATCGCCCGGCGCGCGCCGTGCGCCGACGCAATGCGCCACGCTTCCTCGACATCGAGGCGGGCGGCGGCGCGCGACCGGGAATCTTCGGCCAGCGTCACCTCTGCGCGGAGCAGATGCAGCATCGGCCCCCATACCACTTCACCGGTGCGGGCGAGCGTGGCAAAGCCGGCATCGATCGCGCGGCGCGCGTCGGCCACGCGTCCGGCAGCGAGGTACCCTTCGGTGAGGAAGCCGTAGTACTCCGTCACGCTGGCGAAGCACTGGAACATCGTGAGCATCTCGATCGCCTGCTCGAGCGTCGCGATCCCCTGTTCCGTCTTGCCGAGGCGCAGCTGCGCCGCACCGAGATACGCGGCGGTCCACAGCCGCTCGCTCGCCACCCCGTACTCTTCACAGACCATCAGCGCCTCGGTCGTCACGCGTTCGGCCTCCGCCGGCCGCCCGGCGGCGAGCTCGAACTCCGCCAGATGGAGCGCCACGTGGGCGCGGTCGCGCGGGTCACGCGAGGCGCGCACTTCGGCCATCGAGCGATCAAAGAGCGCGCGGGCGCCATCCATGTCGCCCGTCATCCAATGCGCACGCGCCGACTGGCAGCGGCTCAGGATGAGCAGGTCCGAGCCCACCATCGCACGAATCGCCGCCCGGATGTCGGGCGTCACCAGCACTTCGGCGCGTTCCTGCGAGGCCATGCTCAACGCCAGCTCGCCGCAGAACAGGGACCCGCCGCTCGTGGCACTTTCGGCAAGCGCCTGCAGCAGCGGATCGCCGCTCGGATACGCCAGCGACAGCATCTGCTTGCCATATTCGAACGCACGCGGCGAATTGCCGCTGGCGATGTGATACACCACGAGCCCCCACAACACCGGCACCAGCTGCGGCGTCTGCCCGCTCTTGAGCGACAGCTCATGCGCGCGGTTCATGTGCTCGAACGTCTCGGGGGCCTGGAAGCCGCGAGTGACCACGCTGGTGAAGCCAAGCGCCACGCGGAGCCCGATCTCGAGCGTCGTCCGCTCGGGGCCATCGGGCACAAGGGCGATCTGCGCCAACCCGCGAGCCGCCAGCTCGGCCGATTCCGTATAGGCGAACTTCTCCGCCGCGCGCGTCGCGCCGAGTGCGTAATAGCCGGCGGCCTTGGCCGGATTGCGCCCGGTTTCCCAGAGCACCGCCAGCTCCGCCGCGAGTTCGCGCGCCTGGGCGCCATGCCGCAATTCGAGCGCGCCCGCGACCTGTGCGCTCGTGCTCACGCGGCGCGACGTGGGCAAGCCGGCGTACAGCGCGTTCTGATAGAGCACGTGCACGAAGCGATAGCGCATCGACAGCGAGCGATCGGGGAGATCGACCTCGTCCACCGCCTTCACGAAGGCGTACACCTTCTCGAGCGTGGTGAGTCGTTCTTCGACGTCACCCTGATCGAGCCCCATCACGTCGGCCAGAATCGTGGAGTCGAAGAAGAACCCCTGTGTGCTCGCCGTCATGAGCAGGCGGCGATCACTTTCTTCCAGCTGCTCGATCTTGCGCTGGATCATGCCGCGCACCGAGGGCGGCAGGTCTCTCTCGAACTGCGGCATCGCGCCGGTGAGCTGCCAGGCGCCGCCGAAATCGGCGATCGCGCCCTGTGAGCCCAGCCAGCGCAACAGGTCCACGAGGAACAGCGGGCTCCCCTCGGTTTTCGCGTGCAGCAGTTCGGCGAACGTCGCCGGAAACTGGTTGCCGGGGTAGCGCCGCTCCAGCAGTTCGCGCACTTCGTCGAGCTCGAGGAAGTCGAGCAGGATCTCCGACGCCAGCCCGCGCGCCTGCAGATCGAGGTGCGCCGGCAGGAACGGATGGCGCGCCAACTGCATCTCGGTCGGGCGATACGTCGCAATGAGCAGCATCGGCAAGGTGTCGAGCCGATTGCCCAGATACGCCAGCAGATCCACGGTGGACGCGTCGGCCCAGTGCAGATCCTCGAGGAACATCACGAACGGGCGCACGCGCGCGGTCGCATCCACGAAGCCGAGCATCTCGCGCTTCATGCGCTCCGGCGAGGCGGCCTGCAGCCCCTGCGGGACGATCTCGCCGCTCTTGGCGTACGGGCTGGCCGCAAGCGTGGACTCGCCCAACTCGTTGTACCACGTCGGCGCGTGGCGCTGCAGCAACGTGCGCACCTCGCCACTCGGATCGGCGCGCACCGCGCTCGAGAGGGCTTCCAGAATTGGCAGGAAAGCTTCGGTGCCGGCGAGACGTTCCGAGCAGCGCCCGCGCGCGGCGATGATGCCGCTGCTGGTGGAGAGCTCGGCGAGGCAGGCATCCACGAACGTGGACTTGCCCACCCCCGGTTCGCCGGCCACGCCCAGCAGCTGGCCATGGCCTTCCTGCGCGCGCGTCCAGGCATCGAGCAGGCGTGTGCGATCGGCCTGCCGCCCCACGAGGGTCGCACTGCGTACGGTCGCCGTGCGCGGGTGATACGCGCTGGCGGCGCCGGTGGCACTCGGCGCAGGGCGCGACACCAGCACCGTGCGCGACTCCGGCGTCGCCACCGCGGCCACCGCTTCGAGGCTCGCGGCCACCTCCGCCGCGCTTGGACGCTGCGACGGATCCTTCCGCAGCATCGCGTGCACCAGCGAGGTCAGCGCCGTCGGCAGATACGGCCGCAACTCGGCGAGCGACGCCGGCTCCTTGGTGAGGATCGCGCCGACAACGGCCATGCCGCTGCTGCTCGCAAAGGGGTGTGCCCCCGCCAGCAGCTCGTACAGCACGATCCCGAGCGAAAAGACGTCGGCCGCCGACGTGACCGGATCGCCCGCGGCCTGCTCGGGCGACAGGTAGCGCAGGGTGCCAATGATGATGCCGGTGCCGGTCTTGAACTCCTCTTCGACCGGCCGTGATCCATCATGTTCGAAGAGACGCGCGAGTCCGAAGTCGAGCACCTTGAGGTACCCGTCTTCGCGCAGCATCAGGTTGTCGGGCTTGATGTCGCGATGCACGATGCTGGCATCGTGAGCCACGGCGAGTGCACGCGCCGCCTGCGCCCCCAGCCCGGACGCCGAGCGCACATCGAGCGAGCCATCGGCGAGCGACGAGAGCGTGCGCCCCTTCACCAGCTCCATGGCGATGTACCAGCCGCGATCGCCGCGACCGATGTCGTACACCGTAATGACGTTCGGATGATTGAGCGCACTCGCGGCGCGCGCTTCACGCAGGAAGCGCTCGGTGGCATCGGAGTCGCCAACGCGGGTGGGCGGCAGCAGCTTGAGCGCGAGTTCGCGCCCGAGACGCGTGTCGCGGGCGTGGTACACCTCGCCCATCCCACCGGCGCCCAGGCGCTGCAGGATTTCGAAGTGATCGAGTTGGGTGCCAGCGAGCATCAGCGATCTCAGACCGTCAGGTGCGGGTGGGCGGCCCGCACGTAGCCGCGCGCCAGTGGATAGAGCATCCGCTGCACGCGATTGAACCCGTAGAACTCCTGCATCAGCCGTCCGGCGCCCCGCCAGCGGAGTGCCGCCATCGGCGCCGCGTAGCGCCCAAAGCGACCGAGCTCCCACAGAAAGCGATTCACCACCCCGCCGCGCAGGTGCGCCGTGAACGACGCATCCGCCGCCGCAACGTAGTCATGCTGCCCCAGCAACGCCTGCGCCGCGAGCACGCCCGATCGGAGCGCGGTGCGTAAGCCAAAGGCCCAGAGAAAGTCCTGCAGCCCGGCGGCTTCGCCCACCAGCAGGGAGGCCCCGGCCCGCCACGCCGGGCGACCCGAAAAATGCACGAGACCACCGACCGCGCGCTCGTCCCGAATGGCCATGGGCCAGCGGGCGAACAGCGTCTGCCGCGCCGCCGCCAGACAGGCGCCCACCCGCCGGAAGTCGCTCCAGAGGGAGGTGCAGAGGCACCCCTCGCCGCCGCTCACCAGCAGGTAGCTGTAGCCCTTGAAGCCCGCGGCGTCATCGAGCAGCGCAGCCGCCACATCAGGTGCATCGGTCCGGAAGACAAAGCCCTTGCAGATCGCGTACGGGCGCCGCCCACGCGGGCCGGTGGCAACGATGTCGGCGGCTTCATCCGCGAGGGTGGCACCGAAGCGGATCGTCACACCAAGCTCCAGCGCCTGATGCTTGAGCACCTGATCGATCGCATCGGGCATCGTGCCCCGACGCACGAGATAGAAGGCCGGTCCCCCGAAGTCGTGGTAATCGGCCCGACGCCCGTTGAACTGCCAGCCGCTCGTGAACGGACGGGCCAGAAAGTGGGTCGCGAGCCCCGCCGCGCGGAGCTCGTCGAGCACGTCGTGCGGCGAGGAGAAGGACTCGAGCCCCTGCAGATCGCCCCCGAAGCGGGCCCCGCAATCCGCCTGCTGCTCATAGACCTCCACGGCCTCACCCGCGCGCGCCAGCACGATGGCGGCGGCAAGGCCGGATGGACCGGCGCCAAGGATGCGGTGAGGGCGCATGGCGAAGGCGAGAGACGGGGTGAGGCGGGCGTGCATAGTGTAGCGGTCGCACTCGGTGCCCGGGAGGGCGCGGCGATCGGTATGTTCCCGCCATGTCGACTGAACCCGTCCGCTCCATCACCCGAACGGCCTCCGGGCGGCCGCTCACCGAGTTGCCGTACGATCCCACCCTCGCTCCCGAAGGACCGCGCCGGGGCGAGTGGGACCGCTGCCAGGCGTTTCTGCAGAAGCTCTCGGGGATCGGGGTGGAGCACGCCGACGAATTCGTGATGACGCATCGCGATCTCAAGTACGGCGCCGTGCATCAGTTCTTCGGCACGATCTGCCCCGATCCGATGCTCAGCGGCACGCGCCCCAAGCGCAAGAAGACGCCGGGCGCGCCGAAAACGACGCGCGCCGAACAACGCGCGGCCAAGCGCACCAAGAAGGAGAGCCCGGCCGAGAAGGAGCGGCGCCTGCTGCGCGAACGCCGGGCGGCGCTGGGGCTCGTGCGTACGCGGACGGTCGAACAGCAGATCGCCGATCCGCACGAGGACGATCTGCCGAACTCCCTCCCCGATGCGCTGAACGAGTTCACGCAGCTCGAGGAATCCCATCAGTCGCGCCCGCTGACCGCGCTCGCGCAACACATCCAGCGCGAACTCGGCTTGTGCGAGGGGTGCGAAGCGCCGCGTCTGCCGCTGTGGGCCGATCGCAACCGCATGCTCCTCGGGCAGCGCGCCTTCATGACCAACCTGCTGCCTGCCGTGTTGGTACTGCTGTGCAAGTCGCTCCCCGAGGCCTACTCGGCCGGGCGCCCGGCGGCGGTGCTGATGCTCTCGGGCGAATTGAGCGACCTGCCCTATCATCGGCTCATCGGCACCATGCAGCTGCTGGTGACGGTCTCCACGCCGTACAGCTTCGAAGGCCCGTGGTATCCCGCGTTCGTGGCCGCTGAGGAGATGCAGCTGCTCCACGCCGGCGTACGCATGAACGTGGCGCCGCGTCTCGCCACGCCGCAGACGCAGCCGGTGGAGCGCGCACATGGCGGATGGACGGGGCAGAGCTACCAGGTGTGGCCCGGCTACGAGGCGTTCACGCGCGGTTGGCCCAAAAGCGATCATGCCAACAGCCGCCAGGTGGTCGTAAGCCAGACCGATATGCTCGCCACGATCATCGCGTTCTCGGTGCTCGTGATCGATGGCCTCAAGACCTTCGGTACGCCCATGACCGACGAAGAGGCCGACGCGTACTGGCACCTCTGGCGCGTCTTCGCCGTGCTCAAGGGCATTCATCCGCCGGGTCGGCCGCACGATGGCTCATGGGTGCCCGAAACGCTCGCCGACGCCCGCGACTTCTGGCAGACGTATCGGAAGATGTATCTGTGCGGCCCCGACTCGCGTGAGGGCAACTGGGAGGAGAAGGCGCGTGTCGATAATCCCGCCGGTTGTGCCCTCACCAGCGCGCACTGCCACATGATCGCGAAGATGCTCCGGAAGTGGCTCCCGTACGCGCCGATCAGCGAAGCCCGCTGGCTCAAGATCGTGCGCTGGTACGTCGAGTTGCTCTGTGGCGAGGAAGGAGCCGCACGCGTGGGAGTCCCCGCCGCGCGACTGGGGGCGCTCTCGCGCTGGTTCGCGTGGACGGCCCCAAGAAAGCTCGAAACGCTGCTCGACCGGCTCGACCCGAACCTGCACATCGCCATCAGCAGCTATGCGCTCGTGTCGCTCGTGAATCAGGAGTACGGCACACGCCTGGTCTTCCCGGTGCCGCAGACGCTCGAGGATCTCACGCAGGACAATCAGTCGTCGATTCGCGAGAAGCTGGCCGCCCGTGTGCGACGGGTCTTTTCGGCGAGCGAGGACTGAGCGTGTCCCGCGCGGCGTCCGGCGCGACCACGGGCAGGAGGGACTCGCTTTCCTAGGTCAGGGATGCAATATTACCCGGGTAATATGACAAACACACCCCAGACCCCCGGATTGCCCAGCCGCTGCACGGCCTTTGACGGCCACCGCCAACTGGTCAGCGGCTCACTCGCCGAGGCGGCCGTCGCGGTCGTGCAGGCGATGCGCGCGGGATCCAATGGCCCGCTCCTCATCTTCGATGACGCGACGGGCCGCGTGGTCGATATCGACTGGCGCGGTAGCATCGACGAGGTCGCCGCCCGCTACGCCGAGCCCCCTGCCGCGACCCGCGGCCCGGGGCGCCCGCGCCTTGGGGTGGTCCCCCGCGAGGTGACCCTGCTCCCCACCCAGTGGGACTGGCTCGCCCAGCAGCCGGGCGGCGCATCGGTCACGCTGCGCAAACTGGTCGATCGGGCCCGTCGGGAGACCGCCGCGAGCAGCTCGCTGCGCGTGGCCCGCGAGAACGCGTATCGGTTTCTGCATGCGGTGGGCGGCGATCTGCCGGACTTTGAGGCGCTCTCACGCGCCCTCTTCGCCGGCGATGATGCGCAGCTCCGGACCATCCTCGCGACCTGGCCGTCCGATGTGCAGACCTTTGCGCTGCAGCTGCTCACCCCGACCGCGTCGCTCTCGCCGTCGTCCTGAGGGGTCAGGTCGGGCGGCGGCGCGCCAGGCGGCGCACGGACTCCGCGACTCGGCTCACGCGGATCCCGCGGAGCGTCTCCAGCACCACCGCATCCACCTCCGCCAGCGGGGCGAGCAGGGCAAGCTCGATGTTCCCGCCCACCGGACACCGGCGATTCGACGTCGCGTGAACCGGAAAGAGTACGGCCGTCTCCGGCACGACGGCGATGTAGACATCACCCAGACTGACGCTGTGCAGCGGTCGCGCGAGAAACGAGCCCCCGTGGCGTCCCCGCAGCGTGACCGTAAGCCCAGCGGCCCCGAGACGCGCCAGCATCTGGCGGACGCGGACCGGATGCGTGCCGACGCTGCGGGCAATGGCCTCGGCGCGCAAACCGCGCCCGCCCGGCGCATCGAGGAGCACGAGAATGTGCAGGGCCGTGGAGAAGCTCGTATCCATCAGTCAAAAACATAATTTCAGGAGTTACGTTTTTGGGCGGTACTATGCGACGCGTCGCGCGACGCCCCGTTCTTCTCGCCGCCCCCTGAGGGATCCACGCCGATGACGTCCCGTCGTTCCTTCGTCCAGCAGGCCAGCGTGCTGACCGCGGCCGCCGCCCTCACACCGGGGCTCCTGCGCGCCGCCGGGTCGCCGGCGCCACTCCGGCTCCTTATTCTCGGCGGCACCGGCTTCATCGGCCCGCACCTTGTGCGCCTCGCCGTTGCCCATGGGCATCAGGTCAGCATCTTCACCCGCGGGCGGCGCGACGGCGATCTCCCCGCTGGCGTCGAGCGTCTCGTGGGCGACCGCAACGGGCAGCTCGACGCGCTCAAAGGGCGCACCTGGGACGCGGTCATCGACGACAGCGCCACCAACCCCACGTGGGTGAAGCTCACCACCGAGCTCCTGAAGGACAGCGGGCGCTATCTCTTTACGTCGAGTACGGGCGTCTACTACCCGTATCTCAAGACGGGCCTCACCGAAGCGGACCCCGTACACACCACGTTGGCCGACCCGAAAGACGGCAGCGAAAAGTTCGGGACCGACAAGGCGCAGTGCGAAGCGCTGGTGCAGCAGGCGTTCGGAGCGCGCGGCATCGTGGTGCGCCCCACGTACATCGTGGGTCCCGGCGACTACACCGATCGCTTCACCTACTGGCCCTGGCGCCTGCCACGTGGCGGCGAAATTCTTGCCCCCGGCAACCAGACCGATCGCGTGCAGTTCATCGACGTGCGCGACCTTGCCGCGTTCATGCTGCGCCTGGTCGAGACCAAGGGCAGCGGGATCTACAACGCCGTGGGCCCCAAGGCGCCGATGACCATCGCGCAGTTCCTCGCGCAGGCATCCGCTGCGCTCGCCGTCACGCCGCAGTTCACCTGGGTGAACGACTACGACTTCCTCGCGAAGTACGAGATCGACGGCGTCGTCCCCTGGATCCTGACGCGCGGCAATGACCTCGGCCATACCAGCGTGCTCACCACCCGCGCGCACGCCGCGGGCCTCACCTATCGCCCCGTGGCCGATACGGTGCGCGACACGCTGGCGTGGTTCCGTACCCTCCCCGCCGAGCGGCAGGCGGCGGCCAAGTGGGTCCTCACCGAGGCCAAGGAGAAGGAGATGCTCGCCGCGTGGAAGGCTCGGCGCGGGGGCTGAGACCCCCGCGCGCGCACTACCGCCCCAGCCAGTAGCTCGCCTTCACGAGGAACACGTTGTCGGGGCGCCGCGAGAAGATCTGCGAATAGGCGCGCCCGACCTCCGCGCCCGCCGAGCCGTCGTCGCTCGCGTCACGCCCCTGGCTCCAGACAAAGAAGAGCGTCGATCCGGGACGGTACTCCCAGCGCACGACGTTGTTCGTGCGCAGCTGACCAAAGCGGAAGCCGCCCGGCGCGCCGCGCGTGGTGTAGGGGCGGAAGCGCGTCTCCACATCGCGCGAGCGGCCGTCGGCCAGCGCACGCCAGTTGGTGAACGTGCCCGTCGCGACGAACGGCTGCAGATAGCTCTCCACACTGAGCGTCGGCGTGATCGTGTAGTTCATGCGCGCGGTGACCGAGCTCGTGTTCTGATAGAGGCGCGCGAAGGTATAACTCGTCACGCCCCCGTCCACGAAGTTGCCGTTCCACTGCTGGTCGTTGATGTTGCGGCCGTAGCCGGCGTTGATGCTGCCGTTGAACTGTGTCCCCAGACGCACCTGCATGCCGAGGCTCACATTCCAGTTCCCTCCGAGCCCATCTACGCGTCGGCCACCATTCAACCCGAGGCTGGGTGAGATGGTCTTGCGACTGTCGCCGTTGAGGTTTGCCCACAGGTTCACCCGCGGCGGCATGAAGAGCGCCGGACCGCCACGCGCATCGCGATCGGAGTAGGTCGGAATCACGTTGTTCACGCCGATGCCCCCGTTCGCGCTCCAGAAGTTCTTGAACTCGCCCCAAGCATTGGTGTTGCCGCCGCTGCCGATGACGAGGCCGCTCGTGTTCGCGGTCATCCAACCATTGAAATTGAGCTGGCCGCGCCGGAACTTGCCCACCGGCTTGACTGGCATCAGCCCGACCCACGTGCTGGCACCCATTTCATCGGCCCGCGTGCGGAAGCCCAGGTCGTTGATCTCGTAGCCGGGTGTCATGTACCAGACGCTCGTGTTGGAGCGCGTCAGGCCGCCCCCCTGCTTCTCCACCGACGCGGCCGCGAACCAGCCCATGAGGTTCGTGCGCGTGCTGTCGTACCGGAGATGCGTGGCATCGGGGCGCTGATACAGATGCACATTGGAGCGCTGCGTCAGCGCGATCGCCTGCGCCGTGCCGCTGACGTGCGAACCGGAGAGCTGCCCCGTGAGCTGCCAGCGATTCCCTGCAAAGCGGTGCCGCGCATCCAGCCCGCCCGTCCACGCGTTGTCTCGCAGGACATCGCGCGTCCACTGGTCGGTCTGCCGCGCCGTGTTCGTCAGCATGAGCCCCACGCCACTGTTGCCGCCGCGCAGATCCTGCTGCAGCCGCACCACCGCGTAGTTCGTCTGCGGCTCGATCGTGCGCTGCTGCACCCCGCGCGCCTCGCCGGTCACGGCATCGAGCAGCCCCACGGAGAGGCCATTGCCGAGCCGACCGGTGACCTTTGCCGCGCCCAGGATGCGGCTCTGCAACGGTGAGGCCGCGTCACCGTACGTGTTGCGGAGCTGGGGTGCGCGCCCGATGCGGCGCGAGTAGAAGAGACCCGTGCACTGCCCATCGTTGCAATCGATGTCGTAGCGGAAGATCCCCACGCCCTCCAGGAAGAACGGCCGCCGCTCCGCGAAAAACGGCTCGAACGCCGTCAGGTTCAGCACGCCCGGATCGGCTTCGACCTGGCCGAAATCGGGGTTCACCGCCGCATCGAGCGTGATGTTCGACGTGAGCCCCAGCTTCACATCCGCCCCGATCTGCGACGCGGCCGCGTTGCGCGGCGTGCCGTCGCCCTTGGGGCTGGCGCCGTACTTGGCCACACTGTACGGCAGCAGCTCCATGCGACGCGGCGCCGACAGCCCGGCGAAGCCCGGCATCTCTGCCCACTGGCTCACCATGCCCGTCTTCGAGCGCCGGAAGAGCGGCCACGCCAGCCGCTCGCCTTTGCGCGCAATGCGCCGCATCACCATGATGCCGAACGTGTTGTCACCACTTGGCACATAGCGCAGCTGACTGAGCGGAATGCGATACTCCGCCGTCCACCCCAGCGAATCCACGTGGGTGGCGCCTTCCCATACCGCGTTCCATCCCCAGTCTTCGTTGCCGTCGTTGAACATGTACCCGTCGCTCATCGTCCCGGCGGGCGTCAGACGGAACATGTATCCCGTGCGCTTGTCGTGATACGAGTCCACGCCCAGGATGATGTCATCGCTCAACGCCATGCCGTCGCGACGCTGCAGCACACTCAGCAAGCTGTCCGGATGCGGATCGTACATCCGCACTATCACATACAGATTGCGCGCGTCGTACGCGATGCGCGCCTCCGTCTTGAAGCTCGGATCGCCATTCTCGATCGGCTCCCACTGACGGAACGCGTCGATGATCGTGGCGGTGCGCCACAGGTCGTCCGTGTCGAGACCGTCGATATGCGGCGCGCTCACGGCGCGCGTGGGCGCCGGTACCGGCAGTGGGGCCGGATCACCAACGCGTTCGCTGACACGTTCGCCGACGCGTTCGCTCGCGCGTTCACGACGCGGCCCGCGCGATGCGAAAGTCACGACGGCGGTTGGCGCCTGGGCCAACGCGATCGATGTCGTGACGAATGGAATCAACAGCGCAGTGAAGCGCATGGCAGGGACGAGCTGAAGACACGAGGCCGAATTCGCGAGCAGCGGTGAGACAGCGCGAATCCCCTGAGGGTTTACAGACGGCCCGACGTGCGTGCCGCGCCTCGTGTTTCAGCAATCCCAACGACACAAATGTGTGTCGCAACTACACGGCGAGTAACGCCGCCACGTCATCGAGACCGCGCGTACGCGCCACATCTGCTGCGGTCTGTCCCTGCGCGTTGCGGACCGTGCGATCCGCACCATGCGCGAGCAGCACCGTGGCGAGCTCCATCGCCACCGACTCCTCATCAGGCACACAGAAGAGCGGCGTCGGATCGGACACCTCGCGCAGCGACGCATTCGCGAGCGCAGGCTCCGCATGCAACACCTCGGCGAGCCGCGTCACGCGGCCGCTGCGCACGAGCGCGCGCACATCACGCGACACCCGTGCCAGTCGCTCGGCGGCAGCATGACGCCCCGTCGCGACGCTCCAGCCAAGCGGTGTGCCCTGCCAACGCGGATCGCGGAGATCCACCGTTGCCCCGCGCGCCAGGAGCACCTCGATGACCTCCAGCGCATTCGCATGCGCCGCGCGATGCAGCGCCGTCGCGCCCTCCCCGTCACGCCCATTGATGTCGGCACCCGCATCGAGCAGACGCGTTACGGCGCGCGCGTGCTGGTGGCCGGCCACGATGGGCAACAGGGGCTGCCGCACGAGGGAGGGATCGGCGGCGAGCAGCGCCTGCACCGTGGGCTCGTCGTCGGCCACGAGCGCCGCGACGAGCGCGTGCGGACCACGCAGTGCTTCCGGCTGCGCGCCGTGTGCTTCGAGCAGCGTGACCATGGCCGTATCGCCGGCCAACCGCGCCACGGTATGCACCGGTTGTGCACTGTAGCTGTGCCGCGTGCGCGCGTCCGCGCCATGCGCCAGCAGCCACGCCGCCCGGTCATGATGACGATTGGTGACGGCGTTCCCCAGCAGATAGTTGAGCGTGCCCACCTTGATCCGGCCGCCGAGCCCACGCCCCTCGACCTGCTGCCATTCGGCGGTGCGACCGGCGGCCGCGCAGGCGGTCCACAAGGTCTCGAGCCAGTGCACGCGGTCGTACGCGATGGAGTCGTTGTAGAGCGCCTGTGTGTCGAACGGGTCCGCGCCGCGCGCGAGGAGCAGCGCGACGAGGGCGTCGGCCTGCGGATGCGTGGGCTTGACTCCTTCCCCCAGGCCAATCGCGCCGGTGATGCAGGTGAACGGGTTCCCCCATCCATCGTCGAAGGCAAAGCGCGGGTCCGCGCCGGCATCGAGCAGCAGCGTGGCGATCGTCACCGCCTGCTCGGCGTCGAGGCGACTGTAGCACACAAACGCGAGCGCCGTCCAGCCATGCGGGCCGCCGGTCGCCGTGGCGAGCGCGGGGTCACTCGCCAGCAGGGCGCGCACCGTCTCCACATCGCCGCAGGCGGCGGCGGTGAAGATGCTGTGGCGCGCGAGTGCCGGGTCCCGCGCCAACAGCCGCTGCGCCAGCGCGCGGTCGCCCCCCCATCCATGGCGGAGCAGCGCGTCGATGCGCTCCGCGTGCGACTGGCGATCGAGCGCGATGTCGTCGAGGGCGGCCAGCAGCGCCTTCCAGTCCGCAAAACCGTACTCGCGCGCGAGCGCGTGCTGCACATCGCGCAGCGTCAGGTCTGTGGGGGCGGTGGGCCAGCCATCGGTGAGACGCTGGCGGGCGGTGGCGTCGCCAGCCTGCAGCGACTTGAACCAGCGCTTGGCGTCCTGCTTGAGGACGTCCGGGGTGCTCTTGGCTGAGAGCGAACGGGGCATACGACACACTCCTTCCGGGAACGGCCATGCGTCCGCTTATGGCTGGCCAGGAAGAAGGACTCACTGGACCTGCAACAACTGACTGGGTGAGCGCAGGCGCTCTTGCCGCGGACAGGAGGCGCCCCAGGGCGCGCTGCGTGCAATGTCGCCCCGGCCCTGCAGGCCGGTCAAGCGGCCGTGGCAGCGCGATGCGACATGACCGAGGCAACCCACCGGCACTGGTCCGTGTCCGATCGACCATGCGTCCCGTCCATCGCCTCGGTTGGCTCGCCGTCGTCTGCGCCGCGGCGAGCGCTCGGCCACTCGCAGCGCAGCCGACCCTGCCCACGCGCGCACCCGTCACCGCCGACCTCGTGCGCGGCCGAGCCCGCGTTCCATTACAGCCCGACACCCGGCCCATCGTGGCCGCATGGATCAACGGGCACGGTCCGTTCCGCTTGCTCGTCGAGACCGGTTCACCGGTGTCGTATCTCACCGCCACGGCGATGCGTCGCGCCGAACTCGACAGCCAGCGCCCCACCGACTCCGTGCGGATTGGCGACGCGGTACTGCGGCAGTTGCCATTCAACACCGCACCGGCGCTGGGGGTCGCCGGGATCGATGGACTCCTCGGGCTCGATGCCTTTCGCTCGGTGACACTGACATTGGCCTTCGCCGAGCAGACGCTGCACCTCGAGGCGGACACGCTACCCGCGGCCGATCAGCGGGAGATTCTCCCCCTCCGACTCGCGGGCCCGTTCTGGGCGCTGCCGCTGCGCATGGGCACCGACACGGTCGATGCCGTACTCGACACCCAATCCGCCCTGGCGATCACTGCACCCACCGCGCTCGCGCCCAAACTTTCCTTCACCACCGCGCCGGTGACGGTGGGGCGGGCGCGCGGGCCAGCGATTGGTGATGTGCCGGTGCAGCGCGCACGGCTGGCGCACAGTGCGTGGCTTGGATCGCTTGAACTGCAGCAGCCGATCGTCGACGTCATGCCGATCGCCGCGGGGCTGCCGCAGACCTACATTATCGGGCTGCAAGTGCTCCGGCAGCTGGACCTCTCGCTCGATCAACGCACTGCCCGGGCACGCCTACGGCGCACCCCGCGGGTGATTCCGCCCCCGCCACCGCTCTACAGTACCGGCCTCGGGACCCTGCGCCTCGAGGATGGCACGCGGCGAGTATCCAGCATCATCCCGGGATCCGCCGCCGAAGCATCGTTCGCCGTCGGCGACATCGTGCTCGCCGCGAACGGACAGCCCGTGAGCACGTTCACCGATGACGCGTGGCGCCTGTTGACCACCGGGCCGGCGGCCATCACGCTGCGTGTGCGCCGCGGCAGCGACGAGCGTGACGTGATGCTGCAGCCGCGTGCCGTGGGCTTCTGACGTGACGGATTGTGGGCCCTAGCGCGCCGTCAGAAGCACCAGCTCGACCTTGAGGCCGCGCGAGGCCCACGCCGCGGGCCGCTGCGTGGGATGCCGATATCGCCACGCATCGAGTACCGCCGGCGCCAGGATCAGCGCGCCCACCGCGGGCTCGCGAAGCCGCGCTCCATACGCCATCGAGCGTGTGTCCCGCTCCGCCGGCCCGGTCTCGGCGAACGCGGCCAGCGCATACCCCGTCGATGTCAGCACGTTGAACGCAAGCACCCCCTTGGCGAACGGGGCGTGCTCATGGCGCAGCTGCGGATGCCGCGTAAGCAGCCACTCACTGGAGGCATGCTGCGACCAGAAGCCCGCTGACGAAATCACGTACTCCTGCCGCCGCGTCACGGTCGCACTGTGCGTGACCGCGAAGAACGGAATCCCGTGAAACTCCACCCGCTTGAGCGACACCCGCGCGCCGAACGCGACATCGGCCGCAACATGACTCAACTCGTGCGCCACGAACGCGCTCGCCGCGCCGCCCAGGAACGGCAGCACGGTGCGCGTGGAATCCTGCGCCCGTAGGCCAGCCGGCAGCAGCAGCGCGAGCAGGCCGGCCACGCGATTCATGCGGGGATCCGCTCCGCCTCGAGAATATCGCGGTCGCTTTCGAACAGCGCGGCCACCCACGCCGGCGGCGGCATCACCCCTTCTGCCCCGACGAAATCCATCATCTCACTCAGGGCCGCCGGAACGTCGCGCTTCCAGATCAGGGCGCGTGTGATGCCGATCGCCCGCAACTCCCCACGCTGCCAGAAGCGGTGAATGTGATAGATCCACTTATCATCCCAGCCGGCCAGCTCGAGTTCCACGTCGAACGCCGTCCACAGCTTGAGCGGTCGCCGGTAGATGATCTTCTGCGAACCGAGCGTGGGGGCGTAGCCGCGTTTGACGATCGCCTCGAACATCTTCGAGCGCGCGATCATCTCCCAGCGGATGAAGTCCATGTACATCGGGTACTTCGCCGCCGTCATCACGCGCAGCCCGTCGCAGTCGAACAACCGCACACGAAAGCGTCGCCGGATGGTGGCGTCGTACCGCACGCGCGGTCGCGTGTACCGCGACGCGAGCATGCGGCCAATGGTGAACCAATAATGAAGCACGCGGCGTCAGCTCAACGCGGAGCCGGTCGGTTGATACGCGTCGCGTGGTAGCGTTCGATCTTCCACTCGCCCTGCACCTTTCGCAGCACCGCCGTCTCGAGATAACGTCGCGGCGCCCCCGGTGCGCCGTTGGTGGGCGTGAAGACCTCCGTGTTGCGGAAGCTCGTCCACGCCACATCACCCGCAACCTCGGTGTGCCAGTCGGTGATCGTGGCGCGATCGGTGCCACTCCCAAAGCTGGAGACCACCAATCGCACGATCGCCTCGCGATCATAGCGGGTGGTGTCTTCGAAAATGAAAAACGTGGGCAGCAGGCGATTGAAATACGCTGCGGAGTCCTTGCGCTCCGAGGCGTCGTACCACGCGCGGATCGCCCCTTCAACCGCGCGGGCTTCGGCCTGAGGCGTCGGCGCGGCACCGCCACGCGTGCGACACGCGGCGGCGACCGTCAGCGCGACCACCGCACTCACCACGCGTGCGCGAAGGCGCCCGCTCACTGTCCCGCCGCGATCACGGCGAGCATCTCCGCCACGTCCACGATCTTCGTACGCGGGCGCCCACTCGCCGCACCGCGCGCCTGCTCCGCCTTGTCCAGCGCCTGCCAGTCGGCCCAGCTGGTGACCGTGACCCCGCGGGCGGCGAGCAGATCATCGATTCCCGTGGCCCCCGGCGCGTGCGTCAACGCGCCGGCCGCGGCATCGGCCAGGACCTGCGTGACGGTGTCCGTGGCGCACAGCTTGTTCGTACCGATGATCCCCTGCGGGCCGCGCTTGATCCAGCCGGCGACATACACCCCCGGCACCGGCGCCTCGCTCCCCGCCTGCTCCACTACCCGGCCGTTGAGGTTCGGCACGACGCCCTTCTTGTCGTCGAAGGGCACCTCGGCGAGCGGCTTGCCCTTGTAGCCCACCGACCGGAACACGAGCCCGACCGGCAGCGTGCGCGTCTCATCGGTCGCGACCGCCTTCACGCCGCCGCGGCCATCGCTCTCCAGGCGGTTGCGCACGACGGTCATGCCTTCGACGCGCGCGCTCCCGGTCAGCGCCACCGGCGACGCATTGAAGTGGAACACCACGCGCCGCGGCGCGCCGGTGAGCGGGCGCGCCGCCCATTCGCGCAGCACCTCGAGGTTCTTGGCCGGGTTGCGGTCTTCCATCGCCGCCAGCTCGGCCTCACTCGCCGCGTCCAACTCGAGGTCGCGCGGATCGACCACCACATCCACCCCCTCGAGCTCGCCGAATTCGCGCAGCTCAGGCGTCGTGCACGCCGCCTGCACCGGCCCGCGGCGTGCCACCAGGTGCACCGTCTGGACCTGACTCGCCGCGAGCGCCTGCAGCGCGTGCTCCGCCAGGTCGGTGGTGGCGAGCACGCTGGTGGGCTTGATGAGGATGCGCGCCACATCCATGGCCACGTTGCCGATGCCGACCACCGCGACCTCCCGCTGCGACAGGTCGAACGTGCGCGACGCGTAGTCCGGATGCCCGTTATACCAGGCCACGAACTCGGTGGCGGCGTGGCTCCCCGCGAGCGTCTCGCCCGGAATGCCAAGCGTCCGATCGGTCTCGGCGCCGTAGCAGAGGATCAGCACGTCGTACCGCGCGCGCAGCTCGGAGACCGTGACATCGCGCCCCACCTGCACATTGCCGAGGAACCGAAAGCCCGGCTGGGTGGCGATGCGATCGAAGATGCGCGTGACGGACTTGATCTTCGGGTGATCGGGCGCGACCCCCCCGCGCACGAGCCCGAACGGCGTCGGCAGGCGGTCGATGAGGTCAATGGCGATACCGGGGGCCGCCTTCTGCAGCGCCTCGGCGGCATAAAAACCGGCCGGGCCCGATCCAACGATCGCGACCCGCAACGTCGACGGAGGAGTGGACATGCGGGCAAATTAACCGCGGAACACCGCGTGCAGTCCACCACGACGCGCCGTGAAACCGTACGCCGACGCCGTCGTACGCCCTGACGTCTCGACTGGTCGCCGCTTCGCCCCTACACGCCGAGCCCCCCATGCCGCAGCCCGCCCGCAGCGCCGATGCCCCCGTCACCATCCCCGAGGCAGCCACCGCACCGGCCACGAGCACGACCGCCATATCGGCCTCCACGCTCGACGTGGCGCTGCACGCCCAGCGGAACGAGTTCTACCGCATCGGCGTCTTCAGCGGGGCCGGGTTCATCCTGCTCGCCGTGTTGATCTGGCGCTTCGGAATCGCCCGCGGGAAGCAGCTGGCCATGGAGGCGTTCCTCGCCCGCACCGAACGCCCGCGCGAGGACGACCGTCTGCAGCAGGCCGTCGATGCCATCGCCATCGAGGTGGAGCGCCTCTCCGAAGGCCAGCGGTTCATCAACAACGTCATGTCGACCCGCCGCCCCGAACGCGAGAGCGCGCCGCTCCCGCCGCGCATCACCACGCCGGTCGACGGGATGCGGATCACGCCGCACTGACCACGGGCGCGGTCGCCCTACATGAACTTTTCTTGACGAAGTGGGACGAAGCGTGCACGTTCGCGATCCGTAGCGGCTCGCGCCGTGTCGATTGTTTACACTTCCAGGAAAACAATGCAACCGCTTGCCCGTCTCCTCCATCGTGCGGCTGCGATGGCCTCGCTGTCGCTCGTCGCCTCGCTGGCGGTTGTGTTGCCGCGCACCAGCGCCGCGCAGTCGGTGCTCACGGCTCCCAAGGGCCTCGCCGCGGGCTCGCTCTATCGCATCATCTTCGTGACGTCCGCGGTCGGACCTGAGGCCAGCAGTACCGACATCTCCGTGTACGACACGTTCGTGAACAACGCCGCCAATGCGAACGGCTCACTGCTCAAGCCACTCGGCGCCACCTGGCAGGCCGTTGCGTCCACTCGCTTCGTCGATGCGTACACGCACATCGGCGGCGACTTTACCATTCCAGTGTACAACCTCGAAGGCAACCTGATTGCCAGCAACGCCGCCGACTTATGGGACGGCGCCATCAATACGCCCGTTTGGGTCGACGAGTTAGGAGTCGCGAAGCAGGGCGGCACGATTGTCAACACGGGAACCGGCGCGAATGGATTGGCTTCGCTGTCGCCGTTGGGTGGGGGTACGACGCCCGGGGAGGAGGGTTACATCTCCAATGGCAACGCGGGTATGCAAAGCGGCAGTTGGATCTGCTGCTCCGGACATGAAGGGATCGGCTCTACCCGGCCCATGTACGGCATCTCCGGTGCCCTTCGCGTGGGTGGTAACACGCCGACTATCGCCCCCGAACCGTCGACGTACGCACTGATGGCCGCCGGGTTGCTGTCACTGGGTGTGGTCACGCGCCGCCGCCGCACCCGCCCCGCGACGGACGCGTAGTCCAACTGGCGAGACGTCCATTGGAGCCGCAGCCTACTTCGGCGTAGCCTGCGGCGGCAACGACGAGATGTAGGCCCAGAGCGCCTTGAGCTCCACGTCGGTCATGTTCTTGGCGAACTTCGGCATGCCGGCCATCGGCTCCCGCAGCGCCCGTCCGTCCTTGCTCTTCGCTTCGGTGAGTGCGCGGTGGAAGTCCTCGTAGCTCCAGCCGGCCAGGCCGGTGGGCGTGAGGTTTGCCGCCGGTGGCCAGTCTGGTGGGCCGCCAATGATCTTGCCACCCGCGAACTGCGGACCGTGACACCCCGAGCAAGTCTGCGCGAGATGCTTGCCGAACGCCGCATCAGCCTGCGCCGGCGGTGGGAGCACGGCGTGGGTGATGGTGTGGTTGGTGGGATGATGTGCGGCGGCGAGGCGGATCTGATCGGTCGCGACGAGCACCTTGCCGAGCGGCCCCAGCGTCACCGGTATCTCCTCGTGGTCGACCGGCGGCAACGAGCGAATGTACGACACGATATCCGATAGCTCCCGGTCGGACATCTGAAAGAAATCCATTGAGGGCATCACGGTCCCGGTGCCACTCGGCTTCACGCCGTGCCTCACCATGCGGTCCCAGTCGGCCGCCGTGTAGGTCAGCGTCCGCGAGCCCTTGCCGAGGGTCAGGTTGGCGCCATGCGCCTTGCCGATAGACGGGTCGTCGACCATGACGCCGCCGCCGAAGTTCTGCCCATGGCATTCGCCGCAGACGTACACGGTGGTCACGAGATGCTTGCCCCGAGCGGCCGCCTGCTCCAGCGCGATCTGCGCCAGGTCGGCCTGCGGTTGCACCGCCCGCACCGAATCCGCCTCCGCGCTGTCGAGCGGGAACGGAATAGGGAAATCGACGCGGTGGACGTCGTACGTAGCGGCAAGCTTCGAGGCCGCAGTACTCGACGCCCACGCGTACCCGCCGGCCGCCAGCACGGCGACGCCGCCGACCAGCATGCCGAGGCCCATCGCGATCTTCTTGCCCGCACCCATGTGATGCTCCCGAGGCCGGTGAATCCGGCGAATGTGCGCGGAAATTCTCCGAGGCGGTAGGTTTTGGGACATGCTGCTGCGAACCCAGCCATGACGCCTCCCGACTCGCTCACCTCCGCCCTCGGCGACCGCTATCGCGTGCTCCGCGAACTCGGCGCCGGTGGCATGGCCACCGTGTATCTCGCCGAGGACGTGCGCCACAAGCGGCAGGTCGCCGTGAAGATGCTGCGACCGGAGCTCGCCTCGAGCCTCGGTGCCGACCGCTTCCTGCGCGAAATCGAGATCGCCGCTGGGCTGCAACACCCCAACATCCTGCCGCTCTTCGATTCGGGCGGCAGTGGCGAGGTGCTGTACTACGTCATGCCCTTCGTGGAGGGGGAGTCGCTCCGTGATCGGCTGACCCGCGCGGGAGCCCTTGCGGTCACCGATGCCGTCCGCCTGCTTCGGGAAATCGCCGACGCGCTCGCCTATGCGCATCAGCGCGGGCTCGTGCACCGTGACATCAAGCCGGAGAACATCCTGCTGAGTGGTGGCCACGCGCTCATCACCGACTTTGGCATCGCCAAGGCCGTCAGCGAGGCGCAGCCAGCCAGTGCGCTCACGGCAACCGGCCTCGCCATGGGGACGCCAGCCTACATGGCGCCCGAGCAGGCGATGGGCGAAGCCACCGTGGATCACCGCGCCGATCTCTATGCGTTCGGCGTCATGGCGTACGAGCTGCTCGCCGGGCAGGCGCCATTCAGCGGCAGCACCGCCCAACAGATCATTGCCGCGCACCTCACGCGCACACCCGAGCCGCTCGACCACGTGCGCTCGGCGGTCCCACCGGCGCTCGCGCAACTCATCGCCGCCTGTCTGGCCAAATCGCCCGCGGATCGTGTCCAGCACGCCGACGACATCGTGCGCGCCCTCGATACCAACGCCAGTGCGGCGAGCGGATCCGGAAGCCGTACGGCAACCGTCGTGTCAGCGGCGCCACAACGTCGGCGGCGTCTACTGGTCGGCAGCACGCTCGCGCTGGTGGTCGCCGCCGCGATCGGCACTACGGTGTACACTCGCGTTGGACGCGCCGGCACGCTCATCGGCAGTGACGCACTGAATGAGAACGACGTGGTACTGGTCGCCGAATTCGCCAACCGCACCAGCGACTCTACCCTCGCCGCGACGGTGACCGACGCTGTACGGACCGAGGTGCAGCAGTCGCGCGCGGTACGAGTGATGAGCCAGACCGATCTTTTCGCCGCCCTGACGCGGATGCAACTCGCCCGGAACGCGGCGCTCCCGGAAAGCACCGTGCGGGAGCTCGCGGAACGCGAAGGGGCCAAGGCCTACATCGTCGGTGACATCGCCAAACTCGGCGCCGGGTATCAGATCTCCGCGCGCGTGGTTGCCACCAAGGCCGGCAGTGATGCGCTCACGGCGCGCGCCACCGCGAAGAACGACGACGAGCTGATCGGGGCCGTTGAAGACGTCGGTCGCGAATTGCGTCGGCGCATCGGCGAATCGCTGCGCTCGGTCGCGGCGACCGCGCCACTCGCCAAGGTGAGCACCGCGTCGCTCCCCGCGCTGCGCGCGTTTACCGCCGGACAGCGTGCCGAAGCGGAGGGCGAACGACCGAAGGCGATTGCCATGGCGCAGCAGGCCATCGCCCTCGATTCGGGATTTGCGTCAGCGTGGTCACTGCTCTCGGTGATCTACTCCAATCTGGGGCGCATCACCGACGCCACCGAAGCCACCAATCGCGCCTATGCGCTCCGCGATCGCCTCTCGGACCCGCAGCGCCTGCAAGTGGCGGCGCGCTACGCGCAGGTGCGCGGGGATCTCGCCGCCGAGGAGGCCGCCTGGCAGAGTCTCACCGAGCTCCGCCCCGACTTGGGCGCGGTGAACTACGCCAACATGCTGCTGCAGCAGAGTCGCCTGCCCGAAGCGGAGAAGCAGGCGCGCCGGGCGGTGAGCGAAACGCCCAAGTCGACCATCGCGCTGTTCAATCTGGCTGAAGCCCAGGTGGCGCAGCACCACTTCGCGGCGGCCGACTCCACCGTCGTGCTGGCCCGCACGAACATTCCCAACAGCAACTATCGCTACTGGATCGAGCTGAATGTGCTGTATGGGAAGCGAGACTACGACGCAGTGGAGCGGTACGCCGCGTCGCCCGCCGGCGCACATGTGCCGAATCTCGCCCAGACCACCTGCGTCACCCATCTGCTGCGCGGGCGCCTCGCGGCCTGGCACGCGTGCGACGGCATCTACCAGCCGCCCATGAATCTGCGGGCGGTGTCCGCAGTAACGGAGTTCCGGCTGACGGCCGACAGCGCCCGCCTCCTCCGTATTCTGGAACCGTTTCTCACGCAGAAAGCCGCGGACCGTATCGCCGACAGCTACCCGTGGGTGATCGCCGCGCTCGCAGACATCGGTCGGGTGCCAGAGGCGCGCGCGCTGCTTAGTGAATGGCGCACACGGTTCGGGTCGAGCAATCCGGCGTTTCGTGCCGACTCGGCGCTGGCGGTGGGTGCGATCGCCGCCGCCGAGCGGCGATGGACCGACGCCGCCGCGAGTTTCATCGCGTGGAACCGCGCGCCGGCGGTCGCCGTGTTCACCTGGTACAACCGCGGGCTCGCCGAAGCTGCCGAAATGATGCATCGCGCGAACCAGCCGGACTCCGCCATCGTCCTCGGCGAACGGGCACTCGCCACGTCGAGCTTCGTGGCGAACATTTTGTACGAGAGCACCTGGTACATGCAGCTGCTGGAGACGCTTGGCGACCTGTACGCCGCCCGCGGCAACAGGGTGAAAGCCGCTTCATACTACCGCACCTATCTCGATCTGCTCAAGGACGCCCAGCCGCCAGTGACCGCGCAGGTCGGCAGCGTGCGCGACCGCCTCGCCAAAGTGACGGGCGAACCCGGCGCGCGCTGACGCGCTGCCCCCGGTTGACGGGGCGGCGGCCCGTGACTGCCGCGCCCCCACCGGTGCCGGGGGCGTGACGGGAAACTTGCTGAAACACGTATCGCGCCCCACACTAGGGGAATGGACGCCAGCGCGCTCGCCCAGCAGGCTGCATCCCCCGCCGCACCGGGGGATCGGCGCGACCTCGTCAGTCATGTGCTCGCGGCGCTCTCGCGCGGCTCGAGCATCGAGCAGCTGTATTCGAGCGCGATGGACGCGGTGGCTGAGGCGCTCCATGTCGATCGCGCCGCCCTGCTGATCTTCGACCACGACGAGATCTGCCGCTTCGTGGCCTGGCGCGGGCTCTCCGACGCCTATCGCGCCGCCGTGGAAGGCCATTCGCCGTGGACGCCACGCGATCTGGCGGCCACGCCGGTGGCGGTCGTGAACGTCATGCGCGACGATGCGCTCGCCCATTATCGCGACGTCTTCGCCGCGGAGAACATCTGCTCCCTGCTCTTCCTCCCGCTGGTCGGGCGCGAGCGCGTGTGGGGCAAGTTCATGCTGTACAGCGCCGACGAGCGCACCTACAGCCCCGAGGAGATCGAAGTTGCACAGCTCATCGTGCACGAGATCGCCGCGTCGCTCGACTGGCGTGAGCGCGACCGCGCGTTGCTTGAAGAACGGCAGCTGTTCGCGGCGGGCCCCACGGTCGTCCTCAAGTGGCGCAACGTGGACACGTGGCCGGTCGAGTTCGTGTCGGCCAACTTCGAAGCCGTCTTCGGGTACGCCCCGGAGGTGCTCACCAGCGGTCAGCGCACCTTCTGCTCGCTCGTCCACCCCGACGACCAGCAGCGCGTGCGCGACGAAATCACCGAGCACCTGCGGGCGGGCGATGAGCGCTTCGAGCAGGAGTATCGGCTGATCCACGGCAGCGGCCGGGTACGCCTCGTCTCGGAGTTCAAGAAGGTCGTGCGCACGGCCGACGGGAAGGCGACGCAGTGTCTCGGCTACCTCGTGGACATCAGCGATCGCCGCGCGCAGGAAGCCGAGCACCATCGCATTCAGGAGCAGGTCCGGAACGCGCAGAAGCTCGAGTCGCTGGGCGTACTCGCCGGCGGCATTGCACACGACTTCAACAACCTGCTGGTCGGCGTGCTCGGCAACGTCTCGCTCGCGATGGAGGAGATCCCCGAGCATTCGACGGCGCGGCCGCTCCTCGAGGATCTGCAGGTCGCCGCCAAGCGCGCCGCCGAACTCACGCGGCAGCTGCTCGCCTACTCCGGCAAGGGCAAGTTCGTCGTCGAGCCGGTCGATCTCTCCGCGCTGGTGCGCGAGATGGGGCGTCTGCTCAGCACGGCTGTCTCCAAGAAGGCGCAAGTGTCGCTCGAGCTGCGCGACGACCTGCCCAGTGTTCACGCCGACGCGACACAGCTGCGGCAGATCGTGATGAATCTCATCACCAACGCCTCCGATGCGTTGGGTGAGCTGCCGGGCACGATCACCGTGCGGACGCGGCGCATGTACGCCTCACGGGCCTGGCTCGCGAGCGCGCAGGTCGGGGCCGACATGCCCGAGGGCGAGTACCTCGTGCTCGAGGTCAGCGATACCGGGAACGGCATGGACGCCGACACGATGCCGCGCCTGTTCGACCCGTTCTACTCCACCAAGGGCGCGGGCCGCGGTCTGGGACTCGCCGCCGTCCTGGGGATCGTGCGCGGCCATCGCGGCGCGGTGCGCATCACCTCGGTGCGTGATCTGGGCACGACCGTGGCGGTCCTGCTCCCGGTCGACGACGCCACCGGTGCCACGCCCCCCGCGATCGCGAATGCGGCACCGGTGCGCGGCACCGTGCTCGTCGTAGACGACGATGAATCGGCGCTCCGCGTTGCCGAACGCATTCTGCTGCGCGATGGCTTCCGGGTGCTCACCGCCGAGAATGGGCGCGTGGCGCTGGAGGTCTACGCCGAGCAGGGGCCGGTGATCGATCTGGTGCTCCTCGATCTCACGATGCCGGTCCTCGACGGATGGGAGACGCTGCGTGAACTCAAGCAGCTCAACCCCGACGTCGTGGTGCTGCTCATGAGTGGCTATGCGCAGACCGCCGGCGCGCCCACGGAAGGGGCGGCGGGCTTTCTGGCCAAGCCGTATACGGCGAGTGAACTGCGCGATCTCGTGGTGAGCCTCACCGGCACGCGCTAAGCGCCGGACCCTTCAGCGCGTCCGCACCTCGAAGGTCACCGGCGCGCACGCGAGCGGCAGTGCGGCATGCGCGGCGCGTGCACGGGGCAACGACGCGGGGAGCGTCACCGCGTCATGAATCGTCACCTGTGGCGTGACGACATAGCGCCCCGGCACCGAGAGATCGAACACCAGCGCCAGATCCACGGAGGCCTGCCGGCGCTGACCCGGCGCGATGGAGAGATACTCATCGGCCTCCGGATCGCCCCGCTTGACCATCGCGCCGCCAAACGCGAGGGGCGCTCCGGCACGCGTGACCCGCACGAACGGCTCGAACCAGCCGTCCTCGAAGGGCGTCCCCCAGGTGAGCATCGCGAGCGCGGCCGCCCCGCGGTTGCGCACCGTCATGGTGAGTGGGACGCGTGCCCCCGACACCACCACCGGAGGCACACGCACCGCACACGCGAGCCGTGGCGGACCGGCCTGGGCCATCGCGGAGCGCACGCCCGGGAGGCTCACCGCCAATGCGACCAGCGCCGCGAGCCCCCGGATCCCACACGCCACGCGACGTGCCTCACTTCTTGGACGGCGTGTTCTCCGCGAAGTACTCGTGGCTGTCGGCATTGTCGATGGCCTTGGTCGGATCGGACACCGCCAGACTGCGCGCGGCCGTCTGACCGTACGCCCAGTCATCGGTCGCCGCCACGACATTGAAGTGGCTCATCTCGTGAATCAGCGTGCCGCCGCGCGAGTCGGTCCCGGCCAGCGGTGCGGCCCAGAACGCCTTGCAGACGTAGATCGTGTACGGCTGGTTCGGATAGACGTAGGCGTAGTACGTCTTCTTGCAACCGCAGTCCACCGTGACCGCCTTGGTGGCGAAGGCGTCGGCGATGGCGGCGAAATGCGCCTTCATGGTGTTGGCGCTGCTGGTCGTTGCCGCTCCGAACCACCAGGTGAAGCGGTCGCTGAGCGTACCGGCCAGATACGACTGGGCGTCGCCGGCATAGGTCTCCGCCTGCTTGAGCGCCGCCAGCACATCCGTCTGCTGCGTCGTGGTGCACCGCGAATAGGTCACGAGGCTCGTGAGCGACGTCGGCGTGCGCGGAATGACACCGTTGGTGGTGGGCGCCGTGCGTCCCGACACCCGCAGCTCCTGCGTGGCCGAGCGGAGGGTCGCGGCCGAGGTGCCCAGGCCGCTGCGGCCTTCGAACGCCACCGTGTAGCGCCCGTCGCGCGAGAGGTCATAGGCCCGCGACAGCTCGATCTGGTACGTGTACGAGGCGCCCGGCTCCACGCGGATGATCGCGTCGCTCCACGTCAGCCCCCGCTTGATGTGCGGCCCTTCATAGGCCACCGGCTGGCCGTCGCGGCGCACCACGAACTGGGCCGTTTCCATGTCTTCGCTCGGCAGCTGCGACTCGAGCACCTCGACGGCGTACGACGCCCGGTTGGTCAGGGTGACCTGCGCCACGACCGGCGCACTGCCGGTCACCTCACCAGCGAGGGACACGCGGACGTCGAGGCCGTTCGGCGACGCCATGGCGCCCGGCGAGGTGGCCGACGCTTCCGTGAGGGCCGGGCGGTCGGGGCTGCAGGCAGCGACCGCCAGCAGCAGGGCAAGGGCAGCGTGCTGCGAGACGCGGAGCGTGCGGGACACGAGGACTCCTGGGCGGGAGGACGGGAGCAGACCCGGTTGGGTCGGACGTCCTATTCTACCGGCACCGGCCCCGGCGTCCAGTCACGTCCCGTCACCGGTGGGGTGAGCCTTCGCCCACCGGGCGACCGCCTAACGCCCGGGCGCCCCGGGCCGTAACGTCTTCAGGCTCCCCTCGGAGCGCTTTTTGGTCCCCGATCGGCCGGCCCACCCGCCGGCCCGGCACACGCCCGGAGTTCACCCATGATGGCTCGTCGCCATATCCTCGCCCTGTCGGCGCTCACCCTCCTCGCCGGCGCCTCCTCGCGCGCGGCCGCCCAGGGCGGCATGGCGGGGATGGATCACAGCATGCACAAGATGGGGCCCGACATTGTCATCCCCAAGGGCGCCCTTTATACGAAGGCCGACGTCGAGTTCATGCAGATGATGATCGCCCACCACGCGCAGGCGATCGTCATGTCGCGCCTCGCCGAGAAGAACGGCGCCAACCCGCAGGTGCTCAAGCTCTCGCGCAAGATCGACCAGTCGCAGATGCCCGAGATCACCATCATGCAGGGGTGGCTGCGCCGCTACAACCAGGTCGCGCCGGACACCAGCTCGTGGCACACCGTCCGCATGGAGGGCATGCTCTCCGACGACGAAATGAAGGCCCTCGAGAACGCCAAGGGCGAGGAGTTCAATCGCCTGTATCTCGTGGGCATGATCAAGCACCACGCCGGCGCCATCAAGATGGTCGAGGATCTCTTCAAGTCCCCCGGCGCTGGTCAGGAAGTCGACGCCAATGTGTTCGCGAACGATGTCGTGACCGCGCAGACCGCGGAGATCGGCATCATGCGCAACCTGCTCGCCAAGTTGCCCCCGAAGTAAGACGCCCCTCGGCGTTGCCCCGCTCCCCTCTCACCACCACCTGGAGTTCGACTCGATGCGCGTACTGCGTGGCGTAGCACTCCTGCTGGCGGCGGCCGTTGTTCCGACCCTCGCGTCGGCACAGACGTACCCGTCCAGCAAGGATCCCCGCAACAACCTCAAGCCGGGCCGCATGGATGCAGGCACGACGGCGAAGAACATGAAGCTGCTGTCGTTCTCGCCCAAGCCGGCACAGTTCGACACCGTGCGCGGCCTGACGTTCGTGAACTCGGACCTCGCGTTCGGCACGCACTACGTCTATCAGGCAAACTTCGCCGGCTTCCAGATCTGGGACATCGCCGATCCCGCCAAGCCGGTGCTCACCTCGGTCGTGCGCTGCATTACCTCGCAGGGCGACCCGACGATCTACGGCACGCTGCTCTTCATCTCGGCCGAAGGCGCCGGGAACCGCAACGACTGCGGCGACGGCGGCGTGCAGGATCCGAAGGATCACATGGCCGGCGTGCGCATCTTCGACGTGAGCAATCCGAAGGCGCCCAAGCTCGTGAAGAACGTGCAGACGTGCAAAGGCTCGCACACCCACACGCTCGTGCCGAGCCCGACGGACAAGAAGGTCGTGTACCTGTATGTGTCAGGGCAGCAGGCGGCGCGTCCGGAGACGGAACTCGCCGGGTGCAAGAACGGCACCGATCCGGCCGATCCGACCAACTCGCTCTTCCAGCTCGACATCATCAAGGTGAACATCGATCACCCGGAAGAGGCGAAGGTCATCCCGGGGGCCCGCATCTTCACCGGCCTCGATGGCGCCGGCGAGTGCAAGCAGTTCTGCGAGCCGGTGAGCGCGCGTCGCGCCGCCGCGGGTGGCCGTGGCCGTCCGGCGCCGGATCCGGCGATGCCCACCGGTCCGCGCAACTGCCATGACGTGACGGCGTATCCGGACCAGCATCTCCTCGCCGCGTCCTGCTCCACGCACTCCATCCTCGTGGACATCTCGAACCCCGAGAAGCCGTTCCGCATCAGCGCCCTCGCCGACTCGAACAACTTCCAGGGGCGTCATACGGCCGCGTTCAGCAACGACGGCAAGAAGCTGATTCAGACCGACGAATGGGGCGGCGGCACGGGCCCGATGTGTCAGGCGTCGAGCATGATCGAGCTCGGCGGCAACACGGTCATCACGCTCGATGCCAAGAAGCAGCAGAAGCAGCGCGCGTACTTCAAGATTCCGTCGCAGCAGACGGCCGAAGAGAACTGCGTGTCGCACAACGGCGGGCTCATTCCGGTACCGGGGCGTGACCTGTACGTGCAGGGCTGGTATCAGGGCGGCGTGAGCATCATGGACTTCACCGATGCCGACAAGGCCTTCGAAGTGGGCTACTTCGACCGAGGCCCGATCGATCCGCCCAAGCCGGTGGACGTGCCGTCGGCCGCTGCGGCGAACGCGCCGCCGGTGCGTGGCAACGGCAACGTGATCGGCGGGTCGTGGGGCGCGTACTACTGGAACGGCCTCGTCTTCTCGTCGGAGCTCGATCGTGGCATGGACATCTACGAGCTCACCCCGGGCCCCGAGCTGTCGGCGAATGAAATCGCCGCCGCGAAGCTCGTGCAGTTCAAGCAGTACAACCCACAGAGCCAGCCCACGATGACGTGGCCCGCCGCGTTCGTCGTGGTGCGCTCGTACCTCGACCAGCTGGTGCGGAACGGCGGCCTGGCCACCGAGCGCACGTCGGCCATCGATGCCGCGCTGACGGCGGCCGAAGGCAAGAGCGGCGCCGCCCGTGCCTCGGCGCTGCGTGCCCTCGCCCTGCAGGTTGATAAGGACGTCGCCGGGGCCAAGGATGGCGCGCGGGTGACGAAGATGGCGAGCGAAATCCGTCGGCTCGCTGCGGCCACCAAGTAACGGGCGCCTGCGGCGCGACAACTGAACGAGGTGGGGGACAACGAACGAGGTTCATCGTAGAGATGATCCTCGTAAGTTGTCCCCTTCTTCGTTGGTTGTCGCCCGTAGGGCCCAGTTGCCCCCTTCTTCGTTGGTTGTCGCGTCGAAGACGCCCCAAAGAACGCTCGGAATCACCACGAATCTCGACATGGGCAAGAATCGCTTAGAAGCCTTCAGCGACGGCGTCCTCGCCATCATCATCACGATCATGGTGCTGGAGCTCAAAGTGCCGCACGGTGACGATCTGTCGGCCCTGCGCGCGCTCCTGCCGCAGTTCCTGTCGTACATCCTGAGCTTTCTCTACGTCGGCATCTACTGGAACAATCACCACCACCTGCTCCACGCGATGCGGCATGTGTCGGGGCGCGTGCTGTGGGCCAACCTGAGTCTGCTCTTCTGGTTGTCGCTGCTGCCGTTCGCCGCCGGCTGGATGGGCGAGAATCACTTCGCCGCGCTCCCCACCGCGTTCTACGGCGTCATTCTCGAGTGCGCCGCGCTGTCGTACTACATCCTGCAGCTGGCGATCGTCGCCACCGATGGGCCCGACTCGGTGCTCAAGGCCGCCCTTGGCGCTGACTGGAAGGGGAAGACGTCGCTGGGGCTCAACCTCATCGGGATTACCGTCGCCATGTGGTCGCAGCCGCTCGCGCAGGCCATGTACACCGGCGTGGCCCTCATGTGGCTGGTGCCGGATCCGCGCATTGAGCGAATCCTGCGCGGGGGCCCAGCGCCGGCGGGGCATCGATGAGCCGCCGTGTCCTTCGCATGGCGCGCGGCCTGGTGCTCACCGCCGCGCTGCACACCTCCGCCAGTGCCGCCCAATCGCCAGCGAAGCCGAACGCACCGGCCACCGCGTCGGCGCTGAGCCTCGACGCGGCCACCATTCAGCAGCTGGCCGCGGCGATGGACGCGGGCACCCTCACGAGCGAAGCACTCGTGCGGATGAGCCTCGCCCGCATCGATGCCTACGACGCGCAGGGGCCGCGCCTGCATGCGGTCCTCGCGCGCAATCCGAAGGCGCTCGAGCAAGCGCGCGCCCTCGACGTCGAGCGCAAGACGAAAGGCAAGCGCTCGCTGTTGCATGGCATTCCGGTGGTGCTCAAGGACAACTACGACACGTATGACCTGCCCACCACCGGCGGCTCGCTGCTGCTCGAAGGGTCACTCCCCCCGGATGACGCGTTCCTGGTGAAGAAGCTCCGGGACGCCGGTGCGATCGTTCTGGCCAAGGTAAACATGTCGGAGTTCGCCTCCGGCGCCGCGTTCAGTTCCCTCGGCGGGCAGACCCTCAATCCGCACGATCTCACTCGCACCCCCAATGGCTCATCCGGCGGCACCGGCGTGGCCATTGCCGCCGCCTTCGCCACACTGGGTCTGGGCACCGATACCGGCGGTTCCATTCGCGGCCCGGCCACCGTGAACGGCATCGTGGGACTCAAGCCCACCATGGGGCTCTTGAGCCGCGACGGCATCATTCCGCTGGCCCTCAGTTTCGATACCGGCGGTCCACTCGCCCGCACGGTTAGCGATGTGGCAGTCGCCCTCGGCTTGCTGGCCGGTGCGGACGCCGCCGATACGGTGACGCAGCGCAGCGTCGGGCGCGCCGAGCGCGACTACACCCGCTTCCTGAATGCCGACGCCCTCAAGGGGGCCCGCATCGGGATCGCGCGCGATTTCCTCGGGCAGGATGCCGACGTGGATTGGGTTGTTGAGGCGTCGCTCACCGCCATGCGCAATGCCGGCGCGACGATCGTGGATGTACGCCTGCCGCGCTGGCTGCTCGAGTCGAAAGGCGACTTCTACACCGCCGTGCGCTATCCGGAGTTTCCGGTGCAGATCGCGCAGTACCTCGCCACGCTCAAGCCCGGCTATCCGCGCACGCTCGCCGAACTCAGTGCGCGCGCCGACGCAATCGTGGCCACGCGCGCCGACGGAGCCGGCCCCAATCCCACCCGCTGGACGCTCTTCAAGCGCGAGCTCGCCAGTGGCACCATGCGCGAGGCGCGGTACACGGCCGTGCACGATCACGCGCTGCCGATGGTGCGGGCGCTGCTCGAGGGCGTGTTCACCGAGAACGCACTCGACGCGATCGTCTATCCCACCGCGTCGCGACGTCCGGAACGTTTGGGGGCGCCGCCCGATGTGCCGGGCGGGAGTGCGGTTGACGGCGAGAACCTTGCCAATCTCTCCGGCTTCCCGGACCTGGTGGTGCCAGCCGGCTTCACCACCGATCGGTTGCCCGTTGGGATCTCCTTCCTCGGGCGCGCCTTCTCCGAGGGTACGCTGCTCGGCCTGGGCTACGCCTTCGAGCAGCGCACGCAGGCGCGACGCCTGCCGGTGCATACGCCGGCGCTCCCCGGCGAGGTGGTGCGCCTCAAGTAGGCGCACCGCCGCATCGGGCGCTCAGCGCTGGCCGTCGAGCGAGAACGCGATCAGTTCGGCGTTGTCGCCGCCGCCCGATGCAATCACGACATACTGCACGCCATTGGCCGCTCGATAGGTGACCGGATTGGCATAGCCGCGCCCAGCCGGCAGTTCGAACTGCCACACCACCGCGCCGGTGCGCGTATCGAGCGCGTACAGCACCGAGCCGCCGCCGGTCGCGAAGATCAGGCCACCCTTCGTCACCGTACCCCCCACGGCGCCCGAGACGCCGAGGGGCGGCAGCGTGATGCCTTTGAGCAACGGGTGATTCCGGATCGCCGGCGTATCGCCCAGCGTGACCTGCCACCGCCGCTTTCCGGTGTTCAGGTCGATCGCCGTCATGGTGCCGTACGGCGGCTTGATGATGGGGAGCTGCTCGGGCGGCGTGTGATCACTCTTCCCCGAGTCAGGATCGGCCGTCACGCCCAGCGTTGCGTGCGTGAGATCCACGGTGTACTCGTAGCCGATCGTATCGTTCGGGACGCCCTTCTGTACGCGATACAGCGCCGGGTTATCGGAGGCCTTCACGTACAGCGTGTGCGTCTCCGGATCATACGCCGTGCTCCCCCAGCCGGCACCGCCGATCGCGCCCGGCATCACGATCGTCCCCTGCACCGACGGCGGCGTGAAGATCGGCCCGCTGCGGTACTTGGTGAACACCTCGAGCGCGCGGCGCTTGAGCTCCGGCGTGAAGTCGATCAGATCCTGCTCCGTAACCGACTGCCGCGCGAACGGCGCCGGGTTGGTCGGGATCGGCTGCGTGGGCGACGTCCGTTCCCCGGGCACATCGCTCGCCGGCACCGGGCGCTCCACGATCGGCCAGATCGGCTTCCCGGTCTCGCGATCGAACACATAGATCCACGCCGTCTTGCTCGGCACCGCGACCACATCGCGCGGCTTCCCCTGCCACGTGATCGTGGCCAGCACTGGTGGGGCGGGCAGATCGTAGTCCCACAGGCCGTGATGCACGAGCTGATAGTGCCACACGCGCGCGCCCGTCTTGGCATTGAGCGCCACGACGGATTCCGCGAACAGGTTATCGCCCTTCCGGTCGCCCCCATACCAGTCGTTGGTGGGCGTCGAGACCGGCAGGAAGAGCAGCCCGCGTTTCACGTCGAGGCTCATGGGCGCCCACACATTGGTGTGCCCCATCTCCTTGTACGAGCCGTTCTCCCACGTCTGCCAGCCGAACTCCCCCGAGTCGGGCACGGTGTGGAAGCTCCACACGCGCTTGCCGGTATGCACATCGAACGCCTGCACATCGCCCGGCGGATCGTTGGGATAGCGAATGCGGTCGCCCACACCATTGCCCACGATCACCAGATCGCCGTACACCACCGGCGGCGACGTGTTGGTGTACTGCAGCGGGTTCACCTTCCGGCGCAACTCTCGGGTGAGGTCGATCTCGCCGTTGGTGCCGAAGCTCGTAATGCGCTTCCCCGTTGCAGCATCGAGCGCGAACAGCTTCCAGCGCGCGTTGATGAACACGCGCCGTTCTCTCTGCGCCCCGCTCGACGCCCATGTCGCGACGCCGCGGTGCACGAAGCCCGTGCCATTCGACGGCTGCCCGGCGCGCCACACCTCCGGATCGAACTTCCAGAGCTCGCGCCCCGTGCGCGCGTCAAGCGCGGCGACCGCCGCGTACGGGGTCGAAACATAGAGCGTGTCGCCAATCACCACCGGCGACGCCTGAAACAACCCGGGGCGCGCCGCCTTCTGTTCACCGTTGGCGCGGATGCTCTTCTCGCCGGTGTTCCAGCGCCACGCCTCCTTGAGACGCGCCACAGTGGCACGGTTGATGTCGGCCAGCGCCGAGTAGCGCATGGCGCCAGGATCGCCACTCGGGGTGGGCCAGTCCACGCGCTGCGCCAGCAGTGGTGCGGCCGTGGCGCCCAGCAGCCACGCCACGGAGACCGCGGTCGAACGAATCATGGCTTCTTCGGCTCGCCGAGCTTGGCCGCCGCGCGCACATACTCCGCGGCGTCGGCATGCGTGGCCCACCAGACCTTGCCGACCCCCTTCGCCTGGATGTGCGCGATGAGCTGCTCCAGCGCCACGATACGCGATCGATGTCCACTGACGTGCGGATGCAGCGTGAGCACGAACATCGTGCCTTCTTCGTAGGCCTTGTCGAACTCGTCCATCCAGACCTTCGCGATGTCGCGCGGATTCATGTAGCGCTCGCCGCGTGGATCGAAGAGCGGCGCATCATCGAGAATCCACTGCACCGGCAGCTCCACCAACCCGGTCGGCTGCCCGCGCTGCACGAGCTCGTACGGCGCATCATCCGCCATCAGCGAGCTTTCGTAGCGAAAGCCCATCTCGCGCAGGATCGACAGCGTGTTGGGGCTGAAGTTCCAGCTTGGCGCCCGGTACCCCACCGGCTTCTTGCCGGTCATCGCCGTGAGCTCGGCCACCGCCTTCTGCAGGAGCGCCCGCTCCGCCGAGTCGGGGAGCGTCATGTTGAGCTCGTGAATCCACCCGTGTACCGCGATCTCGTGACGCCCGCTCTGCTGAATGAGCCCGGCCATCGACGGCGTGATCGCGAGACTGACGCTCGGGATGAAAAACGACGCCGGGATCTTGTGCCGGTCGAGCAGCTTCACGATGCGCGGCAACCCGACGCGCGCGCCGTACTGCATCTCGGCGAGGGAGCCCACCGTGGGCTCACCATACCGCACCGCGATCGTTTCGTTGTCCACGTCGAACGACAGCAGGACCGCGACCCGCGCGCCCTTGGGCCACGCCGCCGGCTGGAGCGAGCGTCCCGCCCGCACTTCGTTCACCACACGCGTGACGCTGTCCATCGTCCACTTCCACCCCGGCTTGGCGGTGGTGACGGGCACCGGTTGTGCCTGGGCGGCCAGTACCGAGGGCAGCGCGGCCAGTGCGAACACGAATGGGAGTCGACGCATGATCAGCGGGAGAGAGGGAAGGTCCATCGGCACGCGATCACCGGCTCCACAGCACCAGCGCCCCGCAGCTCCCCGCGTCCTTCAGGTCCGCGGGCGCCGTGGCGTAGAGCTCGATGCCGCCAAGGTCGTCGGTGAAGATCTTGTCGAGATCGGGGGGCAGCGCGCTTTCGTACGGGTACACCTGGAGTCCATCACGCACGACGGCGGCCCGACAGGTCGGATTGCCGCGCACGGCGAGATACGACTCGCCGTTCGGCCCCGAGGCGATGAATGCGCCCAGCGTCACCTTGAGCAGGTTCGCCAGCGGCCGGCCGTTCGCCGCCTTGAGCTGCGCGGCGGTGTAGAACTTCCCGGCGGCCTTGGCCCGGCGCGCGTCGAAGCCCACGAGCGTGAGCGGGGTCATGGCGCCTTTGGGCTTGGGGGCGGCCACCACGGCCAGAATCTCGAGGTCGATCGGCATCTTCACCGACGGCCCGCTCGTGAACTTGTCAAAAAAGGCCTGATAGCCCTTGGCCACCGCTTCCACGATGTGCCCGCCATCGTCCAGATCCGGCACGGTGACGATGCCGTTGGCATCGGTCACCCCAGCTTCGATCGTATGGTCGATGGTGATCAGTGCGCCACGGATGGCCACCGTATCCCCGGCCTTCCGGAAGCGGAGTGTGACGGTACGGGCATCCTGCGCCTGGGTCGGCGCGGTCAGCAGCAGGCCGGCCGCGAGGGAAGCAATTGCGAGGGAGAGGGTGAGTTTCATAGGAAGAAACGATACCTTCCGGGCGACATGACGGCGACTCCGGTTTCTCTGGCGCGCACCGCTGCTCCCCCGCCAAACCGCCGGGCGCTGCGGGCGATTGCCCTCTTCAAGTTCGGCAAGGCGTTGGCCTTCGTCGCGTTGGCTGCGACGGCCTTCGGGCTGCTCGGCGACGACGTCCGCAACGGCGCCCTCGAGCGGCTGACCGAGCTCGCCACGTCGCTGGCACGCGCGACCGAGTTCTCGGGGGTGCGCGGCTGGCTCGGCGGCGTCCTCGAAACCGTCGTCCATGGGCTGCTGCACCTCCTCGGCAACGTCACCGCCACCAAGCTGCAGGTCGCGGGCTTCGTCGCGCTGAGCTACGCCCTCGTGCTGACGGTCGAGGGCGCCGGGCTCTGGCTGGCCAAGACCTGGGCCGAATGGTTCTCGGTCGTGGTCACGGCGTCGCTCATTCCGTTCGAGCTGTGGGAAGTGGCGCACCGCTTCACCCCGGTGCGCGTGGGCATTCTGGTGCTCAACGTGGCGGTGGTCTGGTACCTCGTGCGCACCATTCGCGCGAATCGCGCCGCCCATCGCGGCTGATCGGCGCGCCGCCGCGTCAGCGCGGCAACCGCTCCCGCGTCGCCATCAACTCGCCGATCGCATCGGCCAGATGCTCCTCGGTGATGTGATGATCACCACGCTCACTGCGCAGCCGGTGGGCGCGCATCAGCACATCGGCATCGCGGAACCCCTCGGGCGTTTCGAACTTGTAGCAGGCCAGCTCGACCTTGAGCCCGTTCGGGTCGCGCATGTAGATCGAGTTCATGAAGCCGCGATCGCGTTCATAGAACTCGATGCCGCGCGCCTTGAGCCGTGCCGGTGCGGCGGCAAACGTCGCGCGCGACACGTTGAACGCGATGTGCTCCACGCAGCCGATCTCGCGGGGCGCGTGCCGACCGGCATCGGTACGCGACTCATCCGTGAACACGGTGAGCAGGCGCCCATCGCCGGGATCGAAGTACAGATGGTTCTCGGTGCTCTGACCGAGATTCGGCTGTTCGAAGATAAACGGCATCCCCAGTGCGCCCTCCCAGAAGTCGATCGCGCTCTGGCGCGTGGAGCCAACCAGCGTGATGTGGTGCACCCCCTGCACCTGAACGTGGGGGAGCGCAGTCGAAGCGGCGTTGGGCATGGCAGTCTCGCAGGGCGATGGAAGCGGCACACCGCGGGTGCGCCGACGCGCCCCGCATCCAGAACCATACGTCGCAGGCACCGTCATGCACCACCGGGCACGGGGCACGACGGCGGTCCCGCTGGACCTGCCCCGCCATTCTCACGACATTCCGACATGTCGAGGCCCCGCGCGTGATCCCCTTCGCCCCCGCTCCGCCGCCGGCGGAATGGCCCGCGCGCATGCCCACGCCGTTCGATCGCCGGGCGGTTCATCCGCTCGCCCAGCGCGCCGCCGCCGACCTCATGGCCGCGCTCGAGGCGCACGCGACCGACTGGAAGCTGCACGAACCGGGCAACGGCAAGATGTTCGGCGTGCTCGTCGCAGCCGCCCCCGATGGCGCCATCGGCTATCTGCGCGGCTTCTCCGGCATGATCAACGGACAGTGGGAGATCGACGGCTGGGTGCCGCCCACCTTCGATCGCGCCCGCCGCGATGCGACGTGGGGGCCCGGTGAAGCCGAGATGCTCGACTTCACCGCCCGCCGGGCCGCCTTGGTGGCCAGCATGCCGACGCATACGGAGAACCCGGTGGCCCGGCGCATCGCCGCGGCCATTCGCGCGCTCGATGCCGAACGCACCGCGCGCTCGCGTGAGCTCATGCGCCAAATCCAGGACAGCTACCAGCTCGCGAGTGCGCGCGGCGACGTTCGATCCCTGCGCGCCCTGTTCGCCCCTTCGGAACCACCAGCGGGCGCCGGCGACTGCGCCGCGCCCAAGCTGCTGGCGCACGCATACCGCCTCGGACTCACCCCACTCGCGCTCGCCGAATTCTGGTGGGGCGCGCCTGCGCCGACGGGCGATCGCCGGGCGGGCGTCTTCTACGCGGCGTGCCGCGGCAAGTGCCTGCCGATTCTCACCCACATGCTCGATGGGCTCCCGGTCGAGCCGCCACCGCTCTTCGGTACGGCGGCCCTCGATCCCGCCGAGCCGCGCGTGCTCTACGAAGACGGCTATCTCCTCGTCGTGCACAAGCCGAGTGGCCTGCTCACCGTGCCAGGGCGCAGTGCATCGCTGCAGGATTGTGCCGTATCACGCCTTCGGGCGCGCTACCCCGACGCGACCGGCCCGCTCGCGGTGCACCGCCTCGACCTGGATACCTCGGGCCTGCTCCTCGCCGCGAAAGACAGCACGACCGCCTCGGCGTTGCAGCGGCTCTTTTCGCTGCGCCAGATCGACAAGCGCTATGTGGCCTGCCTGGACGGCACCGTGGTGAGCGACCACGGCCACATCACGCTGCCACTGCGCCCCGATATCGACGATCGCCCGCGCAACATTCACGATCCGGTGCACGGCAAGCCGGCCCACACCGAATGGCGCGTGATCGCGCGCGCCGACGGCCGCACGCGCGTGCACTTCATCCCGCATACCGGGCGCTCGCATCAGCTTCGCGTGCACGCAGCGCATCCGGACGGTCTCGACGCGCCGATCGTCGGCGATCGCCTCTACGGTCGCGTGGCCCCCGACGACGACGAGCGGTTGCTCCTGCACGCCGATCGCATGGCGTTCACACATCCGGTGACCGGTGCGCCAGTCGTCGTTGAACACCCGGCGCCGTTCTGATCATGCCGGTGCTGACGACCGCGGAATGGCAGGCCCGCGCCGAGGCGCATCAGTCGCGCACGCAGCGCTTCACTGGGCCGTGGCGCGAGCGGCGCGCTCGCGGCGCGGTGCATCCGGTGTACGACTTCCTCTTCCAGTACTACCACTACTCGCCGGCAAAGCTCGACGCGTGGCATCCGGCGCCGTTCGAATCACTCGAAGACAGCCCGGAGGCGCGAGCGCGATTCCCCGAGCCGGTGTACGTCGCGGCTGGCGGTACCATTGCCCGCACGCCGGATGCCCTCACCGCATCGGAGCGCACGCAGCTCGCGCAGGCGCGGCAGGTGCTGGAGGCCACGCACGCGCGGCCGGCCCAGTTTGGCTGCTACGGAATGCACGAATGGGCCATGGTGTACGGTGGCCGCGACGTGCGCCACGCGGCCGTCGCCCCGCTGCGGTTGCCGCAGGCCGAGGTCGATGCCTTCGTGGAGAGTCGCCCCATCGTGTGCAGTCACTTCGATGCGTTCCGCTTCTTCGCACCGGCCGCCAAACCGCTGAACCGCGTGCCGCTGGCGTGGGAAGCCCGCTACGACTTCGAGCAACCCGGCTGCATCCATGCGAACATGGATCTCTATCGCTGGGCCTACGTGAGCATGCCCTGGATTGGGAGCGACCTGCTCTGGGCGTGCTTCGCACTCGCCGTGGCGCTCCGCGAACTCGACATGCAGGCTACACCGTACGATCTCCGCGACCTCGGCTTCGCGCCCGTGCGCATCGAAAGGCCCGAGGGGCGCGAGGAGTATCAGCGGCGGCAGCGCGAACTGAGCGCACGCGCGAGTATACTCCGAGAGCAGCTGCTCCACGCGCTCGCATCGATCGCCTGAACCCGCCCCCTCCCTTCGGCTTTCGTATCGCCCCATGCCGCACCTCCGCACCTACGCGAATCTCTGGACGTTGTGGGATCACCCGGCCCCCGGCGCCGGCGAATGGACGCTCGCCGAGAAGGTTGCGGCCGCGCGGGCCGCTGGCTTCGACGGTGTCATGGGCGATGCGGGGATGGGGCTGGGCGCACTCGCCCGCGCGGAGGGGCTCGCCTTCCTCGCCTTCGCCCGCCTCGACGTCGCCGACGACTTTGCCACCGCGTTGACCCGCTGCCGCGACGAGGGGGCGATGGTCGTCCAGGTGCATCTGGGGTGGCACGACACGACCGCCGAGTCGGCACTGGCCATGACGCAGCGGCTGATGACCGCCGCGCGTGACGTGGGCATCACCGTGGTCATCGAAACCCACCGCGACACCTGCATCGAAACGCCGGAAAAGACCGATGCGCTGTGCGCGCAGTTTCTGGCGGCCACCGGTACCCCACTCCCGCTGCTGTACGACTTCTCGCATCACGCCGTCGTCAAGCATCTGCAGCCGCCCTTTGCTCCGCGGGTGCTCACCGACGCCGCCGCCATTCGCCGCGCCCGCTGGTTTCACCTGCGCCCGTTCAACGGCCATCACGCGCAGATCCCGGTGCTCACCTCGAGCGGTGCGCTGGCCCCGGAAATGGCGGACTGGCTGGCGCTGATCGACGCCCTCTTCGCGCTGCTGCGAACGAGCGAACACGCACAGCTCTGGGTGTGCCCCGAGCTCGGTCCCGTGCGTGGCGGCTATGGGTTGGCGGCCTTTCCGCCAAGCTGGGAGCAGGCCATCGCTCTGCGCAGTCTGCTGCTCGATCGTTGGACCACACCCACCTCATCCACGGCACCCGTCGCATGACCGAATCCACGTCACCGCTCTCGCGCCGTGCCTTCCTGGCCGCGACCGGCGCGGCCGCCCTGGCCCTCCCGGCCGCCGGCGCGCTGGCCGCCCCCTTCGTGAACCGCGGGCGATACGCACTCTTCGGGGCCGGCGCGCCGGACTACTCGGCGCGCGCCATCGCGCTCATGCAACGCGCCCTCGTCATCGACATGTTGAGCCCCTTCACGCTCAACTTCACGCTCGGTGACCAGTGGATGGCGCGCCCCGAGCTGTTCGATGCGGCCGCCTTCGCGCGGTTCCGCAGCTCGGGGATCAACGTCTTCCACCCGGCCGTTGGCCTGGGCGGCCCCGAGGCCTACGAGCAGGCCATGCAGTTCTTTGCCGGCTGGAACAGCTTCCTCGCGGGCAGCGACGACAAGCTCATGCGCATCGACAGCGCCGGCGACTTCGCGCGCGTGAAGGCATCGGGGAAAGTGGCGGTGATCCTCGGCCTCCAGAACGCCGAGCATTTCCGTCGCCCGGCCGATGTGGATCTCTTCTACGGCTTCGGACAGCGCGTCGCGCAGCTCACGTACAACAGCCGCACGCGCATCGGCAACGGCTCCACGGAACGGCGCGACGAGGGGCTGAGTGACTTTGGCGTCGCGATCGTGGAGCGGATGAACCAGGTGGGGATGGCCGTCGATGTCTCACATTGCGGCGATCGCACCACGCTGGACGCGTTCGAGCTGTCGAAGAAGCCGGTGCTCATCACGCACTCCAACGTGCGCGCGCTGGCCAATGGTCATCCGCGCGACAAGAGCGATGAGGCCATCCGCGCGGTGGGCAAAGCCGGGAGTGTCATGGGCATCACCGGCGTCCGCATGTTCGTACGCGACCGTGAACCCACGACCATCGAGCACGTGCTCGATCACTTCGACTACGTCGCGAAACTCATCGGCCCCGAGCACCTCGGCGTCGGGAGCGACATCGATCTCGACGGCTACGACAAGATGCCTCCCGAGCTGAACAAGGCGCTGCGGGCGAGCTACAAGGGGAGTTACGGTTTCCGCGAGCGCATCGATATTGAGGGGCTCGATCATCCCCAGCGGATGTTCGATCTCACCGAGGGGCTCATCCGACGCAAGTACACCGACGCACAGATCGAAGGCATTCTGGGAGGCAACTTCCGCCGCGTGCTCAGCGCGATCTGGAGCGCCTGACGCGCGCCGGGGCGGCCGCGTGCGCCGCGTGCGCCGCGTCATGAAAGCGGCGCCGGAACTCCGTCGGTGTCATCCCCTTGGTCGCACGAAAGCGCCGGTTGAAGTTGGCCAGCGTCCCAAAGCCACAGGCGTAGGCAATCTCGGCGACGCGCTGATCGGATTCGGTGAGCTGCCGACACGCGAGCCCAATGCGCACCGCGGTGATGTGCTCCACGAGGGTGCCGCCGGTATGCTGGCGGAAAAACCGGGAGAACGCGGTCGGCGTGAGGTGCACGGTGCGCGCCACGTCGCGGAGCGACAGGCTATCCGACGTGGCGTGCGCGTCGATATACGCGAGCGCGCGAGCGAGACGGGGCTGCACCCCATACCGATCGCCTGGCGCATACCCGTCGCTGGCGAGCACCCTTGCCGCCTGGTCGCCGGCCAGCGTGTGCAGGATGCCCGCCAGGGCACTCCACGCCGTCAGACCGCGCTGCGTGGGCAGTTGCACCAGAGCCTCCTGCACCGCCGCGGCGGCGCGTGACGAGAAGGCGACCCCGCGCGGCGCACGGCGCAGCAGCGCGCGGATCGCGGCGAACTCGGGCGCCGCCACCTCGAAGAGTTCGGGCGGAACGTGCACCACAATCGCGCGATGCGAACGCGCGCCGCCCGCGCGCCCTTCCGATGACCACGTGTGCGGCAGATGGCCGCCCACCAGCACCAGATCCCCGGGCCCGAACGGCGCGATCGAATCGCCCACGAACCGCGTCCCCGCACCGGACTCGATGTACGTGAGCTCGAGCTCCGGATGCTGGTGCCACCAAAAGCGGAACGCCGACGCCGTGTAGCGGAACGCGGCAAATGACTGCCCCTCCGGGCGGGCTCGGCGAGGTTCGGCATCGGCGCGCTGCATGTTGGTAAAATAGTATCAGGGCGTGTCGGTGCCGTAGCAGCGTCGGGGCACCAGACGGGCTACCGTTCCCGCATGACTGCCCCCCCGGCGCCCCTCACCAGCGCCGAACACTCCGCGCCGCGCGGCACAGCCGCGCCGATCCCCGAGGCACTCCAGACGCTGCCGCTGGGTGCCATTGCGCCTCGAGGGTGGCTGCGCGAGCAGCTGCGTGCCAATCTCGACGGCATCACGGGGCACCTCGATCAGCTCGTGCCGGAGCTGGTGATCCACGACGACATCTACGGGCGCGATCGCCTCTCGCCCAGCGTGCGCGCCAAGGATGTGGGCGCGCTGGGTGTGCCCGAGGCGGACCGCGC
Source organism: Gemmatimonadaceae bacterium (assembly GCA_019752115.1). Taxonomy (NCBI): domain Bacteria; kingdom Pseudomonadati; phylum Gemmatimonadota; class Gemmatimonadia; order Gemmatimonadales; family Gemmatimonadaceae; species Gemmatimonadaceae bacterium. The sequence goes on along the minus strand of JAIEMN010000011.1, from coordinate 39,865 downwards.
CCAGTTTCTGTGGTGGAATAGCGAGACCCAGAGCAACTGGTGGGACGGCTTCATCCGCACCGCCATCCTCCTCGGCGACGACGACGCCCTGACGCGGGCGGCCGGTCAGGTCGAGGCGCTGCTCGCCACGCAGGACGACGACGGCTACCTCGGGATCTACGCACCGGCGCTCCGCTATACGCTCACCGGTGAGAATGGTGAGCTGTGGGCCAAAGCCACCGCGCTTCGCTATCTCCTCGCCTGGTACGAGTACACGCAGCGCGGCGAGGTGCTCGACGCCGTTCGACGCGCGGTCGATGAGCTCATGGCGCGCCTCCCCGCAGGGGCGTCGCGTCCGTTCCGCACCGATCGCCCGGATACCTGCGGGCTGACACATGGCCTCATGCTCAGCGATGTCCTCGAGCGGCTGGTGCAGCACACGGGCGATCGCCGCTATGCGGACTATCTCGTCTTTCTCTATCGGGCGTTCAGCGCGGAACCCCTCGCCGAAGACGCACGCCTGGACACGCTGCAGGACGACGCCCGACCGCTCGCCGGTCACGGCGTCCATACGTATGCCCATCTGCGCGCCGTGGCCGCCGCGTATGCCGCCTCCGGCGACGCCGCGCTGGAGCAGGCGCTCGCCGCGTATCTCCGGAAGCTGGCGCCGTGCCTCTCCCCCTCGGGCGGGCCTATCGGCGACGAGTTCATCAACGGCACCGGTGCCAACGCCACCACCCGCGGCTATGAGACCTGTTCCGTGCAGGAGCTGCTGCACAGCTATGCCAGCCTGTTTGCCAAGCAGGGGCACGCGGCCTGGGGCGATGCGATGGAGCAGCTGTTCGTCAACGCGGCACAGGGGGCGCGGCACCCCGATGGACGCGGTATTGCGTATCTCACGAGCGATAACGCGTACGCCATGACCGGCTCGCGCAACAACGACCCGGCGCATCCCACGCAGACGCGCTACCGCTACTCGCCCGTTCATCGCGAGGCGGCGGTGTGCTGCGTCCCCAATGCCGGCCGTATCACGCCGACCTACGTCCAGCACCTGTGGATGCGCCGTGGCGACACCCTGGTGGCCACGCTCCTCGGACCGAGTACGGTGCGCACCGTGATCGCCGACCAGGAGATCCGCGTGGCGATGGAGACCGAGTACCCGCACAGCGATACGCTGCACCTCACCATCGAGGGCGCGATCGCGGGGCTCTCCCTCCAGATCCGACGCCCCGGCTGGGCCCAGCGCGTACAGACCAGCGCCGTGTGTACCGACGTCGACGGCTTTCTGTGCTTCACCATCGCGCCGAGTCGCGAACCCGTGGTGCTGCACGTCACGCTGATCGCCGAACTCACGGTGCATCGCGACGCACACGGTGCCGCGTACTTCACCGATGGTCCCTGCGTCCTGGCGCGCGCACTGCCGGCCGACGAGGTCATCACCAGGCGCTATGCGCTCCCCGGCTTTGTCGATCGGAACTACACGACACCGGATCCCGTGCGGCATGCCTTCGCCGGTCCGCTCCGGGCCACACCGATCGCCGATCATCCGCGCCACTGGTCGGTCATGCTACACAACCCCGTCACGCAGCAGCCGGAGCCGGTGCGCCTGCAGCCCATGGGGACCACCATCCTTCGTCAGGTGACGTTCCCGCCCGTTCACCCCGCTTCCCGCCCATGATCAATACCCTTCGCCGGCGCACCACGCTCGTTACGCTCGCTGTGCTGGCCAGCAGCGCGCTCAACACGATACCAGTCACCGCGCAGCGTGCTGCGCCGCCGGCTGTGCGCCCCGCAGAGCGGGACCAGGTCTTCTATCAGCTCTTCGTCCGAAGCTTCCGCGACAGCAACGGCGATCAGCAGGGCGACCTCAAAGGCATTGCGCAGCAGCTGGACTATCTCCAGCAGCTCGGCGTGACCACACTGCTGCTCACGCCCATCGGCGCGTCGCCGTTCTATCACAACTACTTCCTCGACGACTTCACCGCCATTGATCGTGAGTTCGGCACGGAACGCGACCTGCGGGATCTCGTCCGCGCCCTGCACCAGCGAGGGATGCAACTCTATCTCGACATGGAGCTGCAGTACGTGAGCGGCAATCACCCCTGGCTCACCGAGTCCTTCGGCAAGCCCGGTTCGAAGTTCACGCCGTATCTGCTCTATCGGGACAGCGCCAACACGACGTACCAGACGGGATTCTGGGAGGTCCCCGAGGTGCCGCTGTACGACGGACAGCGGGTGCGGATCGCCACCGTGAACCTGCTCAACCCCGACGTGCAGCGTGTGCAGGCGCAGGCCTTCACGCACTTCCTGCGCCCCAGCGCGCCGGGGCGCAACGACGGGGTGGACGGGTTCCGCATCGACCACATGCAGGACACGCTCGACAACAAGCCAGCCCTCCCCGATCTCTTTCCGCGCTTCTGGTCGCCGCTCTTTCGCGAACTGCGCCGTGTCGATCCGCGCGTACGCATCCTGGCCGAGCAGGCCGACTGGGGCTACGGTGATGCGTGGCTCACCCGTGGCAACGCCGACATGGTCTTCGCGTTTCCGCTGCGCGGCGCCATCCTGAGCTTCGACAAGGCGCAGCTGACCAAGGCGGTGGCCGAAACGGATCGGCGCACCCCGGCCGGCAAGCAGCAGGTGCTCTTCATCGAGAACCACGACGTCGAGCGCTTTGCGAGCGCCGTGAAGGGCGATCTCCGCAAGGCCAAGGTCGGCGCCGCACTCAATTTGCTGCTCAAGGGCATTCCGCTGATCTACTACGGGCAGGAGCTCGGCATGACCGGTCGCCACATCAACGACCAGTCGTCAGACGGCGGCGACATCCCACTCCGTGAGGCGTTTCCGTGGACGGCGCGCGTGAGCAACGGCATGGCCGTCTGGTATCGCAACACGGGCACGTGGTGGGATCAGAGTCCGCTGGCCAAGGGAGGCGGGGTCTCGTTGGAGAGTCAGCGCGGCCAGCCCGACTCGCTGCTGGCGACCTACCAGTCGCTGCTGGCGCTGCGCCGTGCGCACGCCGCACTCCGCCGTGGGGATCAGCAGCTCCTGGAGAACGCGCATCCGGCGGTCTTCGCGTTCCAGCGCTCCGCGGGGAGCGATCGCGTGCTGGTCGTGGTCAACCTGAGCGATGCGCCCGCGAGCACCACCGTGCGCCCTGTCGCGAACGGCCGCCCGCGCGTACAGAGCCTCTTCGGAGCCGACTCGGCCGCGCTCGACGCCACCGGACAGCTGTCGATCACCCTGCCGCCCTACGCCGTCCGCGTCTATGGCCTCCGCTGATCCGTTCCGCGACGCCCGCACCACCCGCGGCGTGATGCGGTGCCCCTTTCAGGGGGAGGAGCTCCCCATGCTGCTGCGTCACGAGGACGTGCGGAACGCTGCGCGTGACTGGCGCACGTTCAGCTCCGATGCGCCCTTCCGCGTGCCGATCCCCTCGGAGGAATCGGTGCGCTCCATGCGGCAGCTCCCCATCGAGACCGACCCGCCCGATCACGGGGACTACCGCGACATCGTGGCCCCCTTCTTCAAGGAGGCCAAGGAAGCCGAGACCATCGCCTGGATGCACCGCCTGATCGGCGGCATGCTCGCGGATGCCCTCGCGCGCCCGTCCATCGAGGTCGTGCGGGAGTTTGCGCTCCCCATCCAGTCGCGCGCGTTGACGCACCTGCTGCGCATGCCGGAGGCCGAAGCCGAGATCTGGATCGGCTGGGGCATTCACGTCTTTCACGACGGCAGCGATAGCCACGAGAAGGGGTCCACCCTCGAGCGGTATCTGCACGCGCAGTTCGACCGCGCCACCGCCGCGCCGGGCGACGACTTCTTCAGCGCGCTCACGCAGGCCACCTTCCGCGGCCGCGCGCTCACGCGGGACGAGATGATGGGGTTTGCCAACCTCACCTTTGCCGGTGGGCGCGACACGATCATTCACACCATCTCCTCGGTGCTCGCGTACTTCGCCGGCCATCCGGACTCGCTCGCGCAGCTGCGCGCGGATCCCCGGTGTATTCCGCAAGCCGCCGAAGAGTTCTTCCGCTGGGTGTCGCCGCTCACGCATCTCGCACGCGTCTGTCCGGTGGAGACGACCGTATTAGGCGAGACGATCCCGGCCAACGGCCGCGTGTCGCTCAACTTCGCCTCTGCCAATCGCGACGCCACCGTCTTCGATGAACCGGAGCGGGTGCAGTTCGATCGCCGCCCCAATCCCCATGTGGCGTTCGGCACCGGCACGCACTTCTGCCTTGGGGCGCCACACGCGCGGCTCATCCTGCGCACGCTGCTCGAGCAGTGCGTGGCACAGCTCGACGGCCTCACCGTCCTCGCCGCCCACCCCAAGGTGGAGCGCGAAGCCCGGTACGAGCGCCAGGTGGGATACGAGGCGTTGACGGTGCGGCTGGCCTCGCGATCCGCGTGACGGATGCCGCGCGCGTCTCGCGCTAGGAGGCCGACAACAGCGTTGACACCAGCCCGATGCTCATGGCAACGATCGCCGTGTTGTACACGAAGGCGATCACGCCGTGTAGCAGCGCAAAACGCCGCACGCGCTGGTCATGAATGTTGACGTCCGCCGTTTGCGCCGTCATGCCGATCACGAACGCGAAATAGGCAAAGTCGAGATAGTCCGGGAGATCGGCGAGGCCGGGAAACTCAATGGGCGTCTCGGCCGCAGGTCGCTCGTGGTACAAGTGGGCGTAGCGGAGCGTGAAGACCGTGTGAATCAGCAGCCAGGCCAGCGCGACCGCCGAGAGGGCGATGCCAATCGCGCCCGTCCGCTCGGCGCCATGCAACCCGGCGCTGGCATTGAGCAGCAGCAGTACCGCCAGAAGCGCGGCCGCGGCGCCAAGGAGCACCAGCACCAGTGAGGCGCCACGCCCGGGGTCTTCAACTTGGGCGAGGGCATGAATCTCGCGCGGCTCGAGCGTGAGGATAGCCGCCCACGTGAGCAGGAGCGCCACCAGCGCGAACACGTTCCACGTCATCACGAGCGACATCTCGACGGGCGTCCCGCGCGCGAGCAGCACGCCGCCGGTCACGGCCGCCGCCACGATCGACCACATGATCTTGACCAGCGGCCGCATGTGGGCGATGCGCTGGCGTGGTCCACGATGCGGCGGATGGGACATCAGGCCGCTACGCCCACTTCAGCGACTCATCCGCAATCGGCAGCGTGCGGATCCGCTTCCCCGTCGCCGCGAAGATCGCGTTGCACACCGCCGGTGCGGCGGCCGGCAGCGCCGGTTCCCCCAGCCCCGTTGGAGGCGCGGACGACTTGATGAAGTGCACCGCGACCGCCGGCGGCGCCTGATTCATGCGCAGCATCGGATACTTGTTGAAGTTCGTCTGCGCGGCCGCCCCACGTTCGATCGTGACCTTCTGAAACCACGCCGCGCTGATGCCATCGAGCATCGACCCCTGCACCTGCGCTTCGGCACCACTGAGGTTCACGATGGTCCCGGCATCCACGGCGGCGGTGAGCTTCTTGATCTTGAGTTCGCCGGCCGGACTCACCGCGACATCGGCGACGATGGCGACATAGGCGTTGTTCGCGAAGCAGATCGCGAACCCCTGCCCCTCACCACGCGGACGCGGCTGCCCCCAGTTCGCCTTCTCGGTCGCGAGCTTGAGCACCGCGGTCATCTTCGTCGCATCAAAGCGCGGCGATGCCGGCACCTTCGCCAGCATGTCCAGCGTGAAGGCGAGCGGCTCCTTCCCGGCGGCGTACGCGAGTTCGTTCATGAAGCACTCGGTGGCCCACACATTCCCGTTGTCCCCCGGCGCACGCCAGTACCCCGTCGGAACGCCCCCGCGCAGCTTCGCGGAGCGTACCTGCGCCCCGGGCACGGCATTGAACGGGAAGCCACTGGCGGACATGTCGCCGGGCCCGCCCTGCATCTTCACGAACGCGTCGTGCAGCGCCACCACGGTCCCGTTGCTGTCGAGCCCTGCGGTAAAGAAGTGCCACCCGTTCGACCGATAGTTGTCGTGGGCGAAATCCTGCTCGCGCGTCCACGTGAGCTTGATCGACGTCCCGGCGAGCTTCTTGGCAATCGCCGCGGCCTCGAGTGAGAACTCATTGCTCCCGCGCCGGCCAAAGCCGCCGCCCAGTCGCGTGATGTGCACCTTCACATCCTTCGCCGAGAGTCCGAGCCCCTGCGTCACCAGCCCCTGGCCCGAGGCAGGGATTTGCGTGGGCGTCCACATCTCCATGACGCCATCTTTGAACCACGCGGTGCAGTTCTGCGGTTCGAGTGTGGCGTGCGCGAGGAAGGGATAGTGATAGACCGCTTCCACGACCTTGGCGCCCGCTGGCAGCGCCGTCGGCGCGTTGGCATTCGCCAGCGTTTGCGCCTGCGTGGCCATATCGGCGCTGCTTTGCGAGACCTGCGCGCCTTCGTTCCACTGCACCTTCAGGGCCTTCGTGGCGCTGAACGCGTTCCAGGTGGAATCAGCCACGATCGCGACGCCTGACGGGAGCCCGGCAATGCCACTGAGCACGAACGCATCACGCACGCCCGGCTTGGTCTTCACCTCGTCGAGGTTTGCGGTGCCCACTTCGCCGCCGAACACCGGGCACTTGGTGTACGTGGCGTAGAGCATGCCGGGCAGCTTCACGTCGATACCGAAGAGCGGCGCGCCCTTCACGATCTTGCGGTTGTCCACGCCGGGAACGCGCGTACCGAGCAGCGTGAAGGTGGCGGGATCCTTGAGCGTGACGTTCGCCGGCACGGGGAGCGTCGCGGCCTTGGTGGCGAGCTCACCGTACGTCGCCGTGCGCTTCGAGGGTCCGTGCGTCACCACGCCGTTGGCCGTGCTGCACTCGCTGGCGCTCACCCCCCACTGCTGCGCCGCCGCCTCTACGAGCATGGCCCGTGCCGCTGCACCGGCCCGGCGCATCGCGACGTAGTTCGACACGGTCGACCCGCTCCCCACGCTGAACTGCCGCCCGTAGGCCGGATTCAGATCGCCCTGCACCACCGTGACCTGCTCCCATTTCACATCGAGCTCTTCGGCGATGATCATGGGCAACGACGTCTTGATCCCCTGCCCCATCTCGCTGTTCGGCGCGATCAGCGTGACGGCGCCGCTCGGCGCGATGCTCACGAATACGTTGGGCGCAAAGTCCGCGATCGGCGCGAGGCCGGCGGTTGGTTCCGCCTGCGCGGCAGCAACGTGCTCCGTGGCATCCCACGCGCTCGCGACCAGCAGGCCACCGCCGGCCAGCGCACTGATCTTGAGGAACTGCCGCCGGTTGAGATTCGGGTCGGGTGTCATCAGCGCTTCCCACCGGTCGAGGTGGTCGCCGCCGCCAACTCGGCGGCGCGCTTGATGCCCGCGCGAATGCGCGTGTACGACGCGCAGCGGCAGAGATTGCGCGCCATCGCGGCATCGATGTCCGCATCCGTGGGATGCGGATTCGTCTTGAGCAGCGCGGCGGCCGCCAGGATCTGCCCGCCCTGACAGTAGCCGCACTGCGGCACATCGAGTTCGCACCAGGCGTCCTGCAACGCGCGAGCCTGGGGCGTATCAATGCCCTCAATCGTGGTCACCGTTGCCGCGCCAACGGTCGAGACCGCCGTCCGGCACGAGCGCGTCGGCACGCCGTTCAGATGCACCGTACACGCCCCGCACTGGGCAATGCCGCAGCCAAACTTGGTGGCCGGCAAGTCGAGCGAATCGCGCAGCACCCACAGCAGCGGGGTGTCGGGTTCAACATCGACCGACCGGGACGCACCGTTCACGTTGAGGGTGTACTTGGCCACCAGACGCTCCGCGAGAGGATGACGGGTGCGGTTGAGGCGCTGCCCACGCGTCTCCGAACCGTGCTTACCGCACCAGCTTCTTGTACTTGATCCGATGCGGCTGGTCCGCATCCGGCCCCTTCCGGCGCTTCAGATCTTCGATATACGCGCCGTAGTTGCCCTCGAACCACACCACTTCCGAGTCGCCTTCGAAGGCGAGGATGTGCGTCGCCACGCGATCGAGGAACCAGCGATCGTGGGAGATGATCACCGCGCAACCGGAGAAGTCGAGCACCGCTTCTTCGAGCGCGCGCAGCGTATCGACGTCGAGATCGTTCGTCGGTTCGTCGAGCAGCAGCAGGTTGCCGCCCTGCATGACGGTCTTGGCGAGATGCAGGCGGTTGCGCTCACCACCCGACAGGTTCGCCACGAGCTTCTGCTGATCCGCGCCCTTGAAGTTGAAGCTGGCGGCGTACGCGCGGCTGTTGATCTCGCGCTTGCCAAAGAGAATGCTCTCCTTGCCGCCCGAGATCTCTTCCCACAGCGTGCGCTTCCCTTCGAGCGTGCGGTGCTGGTCCTGATAGGAGATGCTCACCGTGGGGCCGATCTTGAGCTCCCCGCCGTCGGGCGTTTCGAGCCCGTTGATCATGCGGAAGAGCGTGGTCTTACCGGCACCGTTCGGGCCGATGATGCCCACGATGCCGGCCCGCGGCAGGTCGAAGTTGAGATCTTCGAAGAGCAGCTTGTCGCCATACGCCTTCCGCAGCCCGGTGGCCTTCACGACATCATTGCCGAGGCGGGGCGCCGGCGGAATGATGATTTCGTTCTGCATGACGCGGTCGTTCTGCGCTTCGCTGGCCAGCTCCTCGTACGCCTGCAGGCGGGCCTTGTTCTTGGCCTGCCGCGCGCGCGGCGCCATGCGCACCCACTCGAGCTCGCGCTGCAGCGTCTTCTGCCGGGCGCTCGCCTGCTTCTCTTCGAGGGCCAGGCGCTGCTGCTTCTGCTCGAGCCAGCCGCTGTAGTTCCCCTCGTACGGCACGCCCTTGCCGCGATCGAGCTCGAGGATCCACTTGGCCACGTTGTCGAGGAAGTAGCGATCGTGCGTGATCGCCACCACGGTGCCCGGGAAGCGCTCGAGGTGATGCTCCAGCCACGCCACGCTTTCCGCGTCGAGGTGGTTGGTGGGCTCGTCGAGGAGCAGCATGTCCGGCTCTTCGAGCAGGATCTTGCACAGCGCCACGCGGCGCTTCTCACCGCCGGAGAGGTTCGTCACCGCCCAATCGCCCGGCGGCAGGCGCAGCGCATCCATGGCGACATCGATCTTGTTGTCGAGGTTCCACAGATCGTGCTGGTCGATGTACTCCTGCAGCTTCCCCTGCCGCTCCATCAGCGCGTCGAAGTCCGCATCGGGTTCGGCGAACTTGAGCGAGATCTCGTTGTACTCGTTGAGCGCGTCGCGCTGCGCCTTGACCGCGAGCTCCACATTGCCGCGCACGTCGAGCGACGCGTCGAGCTCCGGCTCCTGCGGCAGATAGCCGATCCGCGTGCCCTTGTGCGCCCAGGCCTCGCCCTGAAACTCCTGGTCGATCCCCGCCATGATGCGCAGCAGCGACGACTTACCGGCGCCGTTCGGACCGAGGACGCCGATCTTGGCACCCGGGTAGAAGGAGAGCCAGATGTCGTCGAGGATGATGCGGGAAGGAGGGACGACCTTGCGGAGTCCCTTCATCACATAGATGAACTGCGGAGCCATGCGGGGCCTTCGGCGAGTACGCGGAGAAGAGGGAGCGGCGTCGATCACGTCCGCGGAGGGGCGCGGAGGGCGACGCGGAGCGGAACACGGCAGTAATGTAGTCGCCTCGGATCGTGCGTCATCGGCTGGCCACCGGCCGCGGACCACCGGCTACCTCCTCCCTCGCGCGAGTCGCCCCCATGCGCTTCCGCTCCCGAATCGCGGCCATCGCCCTCCTGCTGGCCGCGTCCGCCACCGCCGCCGTTGCGCGTGCCCAGGGCGCCCCAGCGACCTATACCCCCACGCCCGAGAACCTCGCGGCCCGGACCTGGTACCAGGACGCCAAGTTCGGGATGTTCATTCACTGGGGCGTATCCAGTCTGCTGCAGGACGGCGAGTGGGTGATGCAGAACAAGTCGCTGCGGGTGAGCGAGTACGAAACGCTCCCGCCGCTCTTCACCGCGCCGAACTTCGATGCCCGGGCGTGGGCGCGCACCGCAAAGACGGCGGGGATGCGCTACATCACGCTCATCACCAAGCATCACGATGGGATCGCCCTCTGGGACTCCAAGGTCTCCGACTGGACGATCCCCAAGCGCACCCCCTTCGGGCGCGACATCGTGAAGGAGCTCGCCGCCGCCTGCCAGGCCGAAGGGATCAAGCTGTTCTTCTACTACTCGCAGCTCGACTGGCATCACCCCGACTACTTCCCCCGCGGCGAAACCGGGCGGAACACCGGGCGGCCCGAGCAGGGCGATTTCGGGCGCTACCTCCAGTACATGGACGCCCAGCTCACTGAGCTGCTCACCAACTATGGCCCGGTGGGCGGCATCTGGTTCGACGGCATGTGGGACCGCCCCACCGCCGACTGGCAGCTGGCGCGGACCTACGGGCTGATTCACCGGCTGCAGCCGGCCGCTCTGATCATCCCCAATCACCATCAGGCGCCGCTGCCGGGTGAGGACGTGCAGACGTTCGAACGCGACCTCCCCGGCGCGAACGGGCAGGGGTTCAACACCACGCATGTCGGCACGCTGCCGCTCGAGATGTCGGAGACCATGAACGACTCGTGGGGCTTCCGCCTCACCGACCGGAAGTGGCGCTCCACGCGGGATCTCATCCGCGGGCTCGTCGCCGCCGCCGGACGGAACGCCAACTTCCTGCTCAACGTCGGGCCTCGGCCGGACGGCGCCCTCCCCGCCGAAGCGGTCGAGCGCCTCCAGGCGATTGGGGGGTGGATGAAGACCAACGGCGAAAGCGTCTACGGCACCCGCCGCGGTCCGATCCCCCCGCGCCCCTGGGGGGTCACGACGCAGCGGGGGGACACGGTGTACGTCCACCTGCTCGACGGGGCCGACAAGGTGCTCGCACTGCCGCCGCTCCCGAAGCCGGTGGCGAGCGCCTCGCTACTCGACGGTGGCGCGCCAGTGAGCTTTCAGTCATCGGCTAGTGGCGTCATGCTGACGCTGCCGAACAGGGATCCTGGTGCACCGGATCAGGTCCTCAAGCTGATTCTGAAGTCGCGGTAGGGACGGCTTGGGATCTCGCACGAAGGCAAGGAGGGCGGTCGGGAACGCGCGTCGTCCGGCCGGCATATCTTCCTCATCTATGCAAATCGACGTCACCGCCCAACTCTCGCAGAGCCCGGCTGCGGCAATCCCGCTCCTGTTCGGAGCCGGGGTGCTGACCAGCCTCACCCCCTGCGTGTACCCGATGATCCCCATTACGGCGGCGATCGTCGGCGGGCAATCGTCAGTATCCGGTCAGCAAGGCGACGCTGTCGTATCACGGTGGCGCCCGCTGGCCCTCTCGCTGGTCTACGTCCTCGGACTCGCGACCGTCTACGCCGGGCTCGGGCTCCTCGCCGGGCTCACCGGCACCATGTTCGGCACGGTGTCGGCCAACCCGTGGGCCTTCTTCACCATGGCCAACCTGCTGCTCATCGCGGCGCTGGCCATGCTGGATGTGCTCCCCGTGCGCGTTCCCGCGAGCATCATGCAGCGCGCCGCGAACGCCGGGACCGGAGGCCGCACCGCCGGCGCCTTCATCATGGGCGCCGCCTCCGGGCTGGTCGCCGCCCCCTGCTCGGCGCCGGTCATGGCCGCCGTGCTCACGTGGGTCTCCACGACCCATTCGGCCGGTCTGGGGTTCCTCTATCTGTTCGTCTTCAGCCTCGGCATGTGCACGCTGCTCGTGGTCGTCGGCCTCAGCGCCGGCACCCTGAGCCGCCTCCCGCGCGCCGGCGCCTGGATGCTGACCGTGAAGAAGGTGTTTGCCTTCGTGATGCTCGCGATGGCCGAGTACTACCTGGTGAAGATGGGTCAGGTCTACTTCTAACCCATGACCCACAACCAAGAACCGGAAACCCATGACTGATCTGTTCCGCGCCGCCCGAGCCGCCGTGGTGGCCATCGCCCTCGCCGCCGCGCCGGCCGCCGCGCAGGACCTCGGCATCGCCGTCGGTGAGCAGGCCCCCGGCGGCCCACTCGAGACCCTCGCCGGCGCCCCGGTGGACCTCAAGACGTATCTCGGGAAGGGTCCGGTGGTGCTCGAGTTCTGGGCCACCTGGTGCGGCAACTGCAAGGCGCTCGAGCCCACGATGCGGGCCGCGATGACCAAGTACGGCAGCCAGGTGAAGTTCGTGACCATCGCCGTCTCGGTGAACCAGTCGCTCGAGCGGGTGCGGGCCTGGCAGGCCCAGAACAAGCTGGCGGGCGAGATGCTCTTCGACCGGAAGGGCACGGTCAGTGGCGCCTACGATGCGCCGGCCACGAGCTACGTCGTCGTGGTTAACAAGACCGGCAAGGTGGTCTACACGGGGCTGGGCGGGACCCAGAACCTCGAAGCGGCGATCAAGAAGGCGCTGTAGCGGCGACCGGCAGCGCGGCCCCGTGGGTCGCGCTGTAACGATGTAACCCTTGCGAAGGAAACCGTTTTCAGGCAGGATGTAACAGCATTGTCTGTTTCACCGGACCCCACCAATGCCTCCTGCCGCTCGTCCCTCCTCCGTCACCATTCGCGATGTCGCCCGCGCTGCCGGCGTGTCCATCGCGACGGTCTCGCGCGTTCTCAATGACGCGGCCCGCGTAACGGATGAAACGCGCGAACGGGTGCGCACCGTCGTCGACAAGCTCGGCTACTCGCCGCACGGCGGCGCACGCAGCCTCATCACGCGTCGCACCCGCACGCTGGGCGTGCTGCTCCCCGAGCTCTCGGGCGAGTTCTTCTCGGAGTTCCTCCGCGGCATCGACGAGACGGCCAAGCGTCAGGGCTTTCTGACCCTCGTCACCAGCGCCCGTCGCGAGGCCAACGAAATCGCGGCCGCCGTGAGCAACATGCGCGGTCGCGTCGATGGCTTTCTCGCCGTGTCGCCGAGTGTGGCGGCTCGCGCGACGCTCGCCGAAGTCGCGGAGCGCTATCCCACGGTCCTCGTCGGCGCGGGGAGTGATGTGGGGGAGTTCGCCGCGCTCTCGGTGAACAACTTCCAGGGTGCGGCGTCGATGATGAAGCACCTGCTGAACGTCGGGCATCGTCGCATCGCGTTCATTCGCGGCCCGGTGGGTCAGGTGGACGCGGGCGAGCGGCTCCATGCGGTGCGTGAGGTCGCGAACTTCTACGATCACTGCGAGCTCACCGAGCTCATGGGCGATTTCCGCTTCGACACCACCTACGATGTGGTGACCGAGCTGCTGAACACGACCACCGCCCAAACGCGCCCCGACGCGATCTTCTGCGCGAACGACACGATGGCCATTGGGGCCCTCGCCGCCATTCGCGATGCCGGGCTGCGCGTCCCCGATGACATCGCCCTCGCCGGGTTCGACGAGCTGCCGGTCACGCGCTTTCTGTCACCGCCGCTCACGACGGTGCGCATGCCCATCTTCCAGCTTGGCGAGCGCGCCGCCATGCGCCTCATCGAAACGCTGCGCAGCGGTGAGACGCAGGTGCCGCCACATCATGAGGTGCTCCCCGCCGAGGTCGTGATTCGCGGGAGCTGCGGCGACAAAGAGGCAAATCACTCGATCGGGCGGCGCTGAACACATAGGTGGCCACGGATTTTACGGAAACGCACGGTGTCACTCCAGAGTGACACCGTGCGTTTCTGCGTCATCCGTGGCCAATGCTTACGGCGCCTTCACCCGCTTCTCGATTTCGTCGAGCAACCGCTGTTCAATCTTGCCACTACTGCCGCAGGGGATGCGATCGCTGCCGTTGCCACTCGCGAGATCCTTGCCCGTCGCCAGCAGCTGCACGCTCACCGCCGACTGGCCGTTCGGCGCGTCCTTCACCCGCACGATCAGCGACATGTAGATCCGGTAGGTGAGCGCATTCGGGCCGGTGATGCCGCCGCCGCAGTCCACGAGCTCGACCATGCGCTTGCCCATGAACTCGCGCGACCGATAGAAGTCGGCGTTGCCCACGCGCTTGGTGGCGGGATCGTCGAGCGTGACCGGAATCATGAACCCGGCAAACACCCCACGGGTCGCCGCCAGCACCGTCGCGGGCGCCGCCGCGATGGTGCGCATCTGATCGAGCGGCGCGTCGCTGTACATCACGCCCGAGTTGTCGCTCAGTACGGCGCGACGAACGTTGGGGTTGTCGGCGACGACCTTGGGTTTGGGGGCTTCGGGGCGTGGCTTGACGTCCGCCGCACCGCCTGCCGTGTACCCGCGCGGCGTACAGGCGCCGGACAGCATGGCGAGCGCGGCAAGGATCAGCGTGCGCGTAGTCTGATGCATGAGTCGCTCTCCCCTTCTCCAGGGCGCCGGCGGCGCGAAAACCAACGAGGACCGAGACAACATACGAGGATTTTCGCCGCGGCGAACCTCGTCCGTTGTTCAGAAAGCCGTTTATCCGTGGTGCTTCAGCACCCACTCCGCCTCGGCCTCCAACCCCTGCACCAGCGCCTCGATGTGCGCCACATCCGTTCGGGCGTTCATGACCGTGACGCGCAGCACCCGGCGGCCATCGAGCGTGGTCACCGTGATCCAGCCCCGACCGCTGCGGTTGTAGCGCTCACGCAGGGTATCGGTGAGGGCGTCCTTCTGGCTCTCGCGCACGCCAGGCGGGTTCCAGGCAAAGCAGAGAATGTTGGACTCGGGCGCGTGCAGCGGCGTGAAGACGCGATGCCCCTGCAGGCGCGCGTGGAGCGTGTGCGCCATGCGGCACAGGCGGTCGTACAGCTGCCCCATCGCATCGGCGCCGTAGCGCTGAAACGCGACCCAGAGCTTGAGCACATCGGCGCGGCGGGAGCACTGGAAGCTGCGCGGGCCCATGTCCCAGGCGCGAGCGTCACCGCCTGGTGCGAACAGGTAGGGCGCACTCTGCGAGAACGCGCGCTCGAGATCATGCTCTTCGCGCATCAGCAGCATGCCGGCGGCGAGTGGCAGCAGCAGCGTCTTGTGCGGATCGAAGGCCATCGAATTCGCGCGATGCGCACCGGCGAGTTTGTGCTTGTGCTGCGCCGACAGCAGGGCGCCGCCGCCGTGGGCGCCGTCGATGTGGAACCAGAGCGGGCCGTGGTCGTCGGCAAACTCTTCGCACAAGTCGGCGATGGCGTTGAAATCATCGAAGCTGCCGGTGGCGGTGCACCCGGCTGTCGCCACCACCGCCATCACCCGCTGATGCGCCCCGCGCAACTTCATCAGCTGTTCGCGCAGCAGCGGCACGCACAGCTTGTGATCGTAGCTCGGAATCGTCACGACGCGATTGAGGCCGAGCCCCAGTTCCCCCGCGGCGCGCGACACCGCGTAATGCGCATGCTCCCCGCACACGAGGACCGGTGGATGCGCGCCCACGCCATGTGCCCACACGCCAGGAATGGCGCGGGAGCGGGCCGCGAGCAGCGCGGTGAACGTGGCTTCGGTGCCGCCCGAGGTGAACGTGCCGCCGGCGAGATTGTCATCCCAGCCGATGAGATCCGTCATCCACTCGATCACCTGATGCTCGAGTGGCGTGAAGCTCGGCGACATCTCGCGCACCGCCATCGACTGATTGAGCGCGCTGATCAGTGCGTCGGTCCACGCGGCCGCCGGCAGCGGCGCTGACACCTGATGGCCGATGTACATCGGGTGCGCGAGGCGATTCACATCTTCGAGCAGAAGGCTCGAGAGGCGTCGCGCGACATCCGGAAGCGGGCGCGGGGCGCGCGGCAGCGGCTCCACCAGCCGGTCGGCAATGACCTCGGCGCTGTGCCACGTGGACACGGGTCCGTCGCCCGCCCGCGTGGCGGCGAAGTACTCGGCCGCCAGTTCGAGCAGCGGACGGGCTGCCTCGAGCGTCGTATCGGCCTCAAGCAGGGCAAGTGCATCGAGGTCACCGATCGCGACGTTGGATCGCGGCGTTCCGTCCACCCGCATCGTCCTACCCTCCGTTGGGCACCAGCGCGTAGCGGTGCGGATCCCACCGCCAATGGCGGGACGTGGTACAGTGGACGCCACCGATCCAGCGATCGATGCCGTTGGCCTTCAGCAAATCCGCCCGGTCGCGAATGATGTCTTCGCCAAGGGGCGTGAGTTGCACGACCCGATCCCAGAACGCCTTGCCATCCGTGTCCCGCAACGGCGCGATGACCCGGGATCCATTCTGATGGACGACAAGCGGATGCGCACAGTCACTGAGGCGCTGGACGTACCAGGCGAACCCCCAATCCCCGAGCCACATCCACGATTCGGCGCTCTGCTGCGCCGTGAAGAGCTTGCCGAGCGGCATCGCGCCCGTGGCGAGGACTTCACACAACTGTCGTTCCGTCCGCGACAATCCCGCCTTGGTGTCCGGATACTCCTCGAGCTGACGACGCAGGGCACCGACCAGATGCGGCAGGCGCACCGTGTCATCGTTCGCGTACGTTCGCCCGTGGACCTCCCGATCGAGGCGATCGGTGACCGCGAGCAGCGCCTCCGGGGTCTCGGCGGTGAACGCCTCCCACGCCACGCGCCCCTGTTCCAGATCCAGGGGCTGCAGCACGCGCCGCGCCTGATAGAGCGGCACGAACTTCTCGGGCTTGAGCGGACCGAGGTAGCAGTCGGCCGGGCAGATGGAGAGCCGCGGGAGTGTGGTCGCGTCGCGGCGCGCGAGACGTGCCAGAACCTGGATGAGCTGGAGCTGATCGAACAGGTCGGGCTCGAACCAGAAGACGATCTCATCACCGGCGCCCACACTGTCGAGCCGCGCATCCCGCTCCTCGAAGTCCGCAATCGCGGCCGACTGGCTCGTCCAACCCCGACTGGCGAGGAATTCCCCCCGGGCCCGGCGAAAGGCCGGCAGGTCGATGTCCGACGGCACCGGGCCATCGTGGAGGGAGTCGCGCCAGGAGAGAATGTCCCCCGGAAGGCCCGAACGGGCGAGCGCCGTCGCGGCCGCATCGCCGTTGGTGAGGTGCAGGGTGAGCATGGCTTGAGGTATGTTGTTCGTTGCCGAACGCTGGCGCCAGTCGGAAGGTGCCCGACGCACGCAAGACGGTCCAACGTCGGCCGGCAGTGTGGAGCCCTTCTTTTCCGCAGCGAGGTGCCAGAGGCTGATGCTTGAGCCCCGCGTAGTGAGTCCAAATGCGCCCACGTCGGTCACAATGGACCCGGGTGCGGCGGAGTTGACCGTCGAGGAATACGAACTCGATCCGTTGCTCGACACGAGCACCGCGATGTGGGCGGTCGTCTTCGCGGGCGGTATCGGCACGCGCTTCTGGCCGCTGAGCACCCCCAAGCGCCCCAAGCAGTGTCTCGCGCTGGTGAATGAACGGCCGCTCATCGCCGACACCGTCGCGCGACTGGCGCCGCTCGTGCCCGCCGAGCGCGTGCTCGTGGTGACCAGCGCCGACATCGCCGACGCGCTCTATGCCGCGATTCCCGAAGTCCCGCGCGCCAACCTGCTCGTCGAACCGCGCCCGTTGGGGACCGCGGCGGCCCTGGCGTGGGGCGCGCATGAGGTCGCGCGCCGCGCGGGCCCCGACGCGGTCTTCTGCGCGCTGCATGCCGATCTCTCGGTGGGCTACCCGGACGTGCTGCGGAACACGCTGCGCCGCGCCGGCTCGCTTGCCGCGGCCGAATCGCTCCTGGTCGTCCTCGGCGCCACGCCGAGCCGCTCGGAGACGGGCTTCGGCTATCTCCAGCCGGCCGCGCCGGTCGATCCGCTGGTCAGCCGGGCCGATGGCGGCGCCTGTTACGTGGAGCACTTCGTGGAGAAGCCGGGGGCGGCGCTCGCCGATGTGCTCATCGAAAAGGGCGCCCTCTGGAACACGGGCATCTTCGTGGCCCGCGCGCGCGTCGTGCTCGACGAACTGCATGCGCACACCAGCGAACTGCACGAAGGGCTCCCCAAGCTCGCCTTGAGCGACATGCCGGCCTTCGCCGAACTGGTGACGAGCGTGTCGATCGACCGTGGCCTGCTCGAACGCAGTCGCCGCGTCGTGGTCCTGCCCTGCGAGTGTGACTGGGACGACGTCGGTACGTGGGCCTCGCTCCGCCGGGTGCGCGAACTGGATGACACGGGCAACGGCATCATGGGCCCGGTGCACTGCATCGACTCGAGCGGCAATGTCATTCACGCCGAAAGCTGCTGCGTGGTGGCCTACGGCATCAGCGGCATGATCGTCGTGTCGATCGACGGCCTGACGTTCGTCACGACACTCGAGAAGGCCACCGAGTTGGGGCCGCTGCTCAACGCCCTGCCGGGCAGCCTGCGCTTCAATCCCGGACGGCCCGCATGAGCGCGACACCAGGGAGCGCGTTCGCGCATCTCACCACACACACCGACGCCGGCGTCTGCACGATCACGCTCAATCGCCCCGAGCGGCTGAATGCGGTGAACCCGGGGCTCGCCGACGAACTGCCGCGCGCGGTGCAGCAGGCGGCCGCCGACGATACCGTGCGCGTGGTGGTGATCACCGGCGCCGGCCGCGGCTTCTGCGCCGGTCTCGATCTCGCCGAGCCGGTGCAGCTGGGCACCACGCGTCATGAAGTGCTCGATCCGTATCAGTGGGTGGGCCGCTGGGTGCAGGCGATCACGCAGTGCGAGAAGCCGGTGATCGCCGCCATCAACGGGGCTTGCGCCGGCGCGGGCTTTGGCCTGGCGCTCGCCTGCGACCTACGGGTGCTGGCGGCGGGGGCGACCTGCACCGCCGGCTATATCCGCCGCGGCCTGTCGCCCGACGCCGGGGTGTCGTGGTTTCTGCCGCGACTCATCGGCCACGCACGCGCCGCTGACATCCTCTTCACGGGACGCGATATCAAGGCCGATGAAGCCGCGCACATCGGCCTGGTGAGCGCCGTGTATCCCGACGAGGCATTTGCCGGCGCCGTGGCCGCGTACGCACAGGCGCTCGCCGCTGGTCCGCCACTGGCCTTTGCGCACACCAAACGCTTGCTGCTCGCCAGTCATGACGCGCCGCTCGATACGCAGCTGCGCGACGAGCTGGCCGCGATCAAGCAGTGCTTCGTGAGCGCCGACGTGCGTGAAGCGATGGCGGCCTTCCGCGAAAAGCGGGCACCCGTCTTCCGCGGCTCCTGATTCGGGGCAAAACGAACCGCACGGGCCGCGAAACGCCATCGCGACTTGTCTGGACTCACGAAGCGATGTACAACGCGGACCTTCCGGGGCGTGTGTCGGGTGGCTAGGAATTGAGGGTCACGTGTGTCCCCCCCTCCCCTCCCGATATGCCCCGTTCTTCCGCCGCGATGCGTCTCCCCGACGAACCGATCAATGATCTGGGTCCGCTCGCCTGCTGCGACGCGCTCGCCCGGACCGCTGCCGAGACCTGCCGGCAGCACGAACGGCTGTCGCGATTGACGGCACTCGGCGTCTCGGTCAGCGAACTCGGTGCGGCCCACGCGATGGTCGATACCATCGATCTCGCGCTCGCCGAAGCGGTGAAGGACTTCGAGAAGACCTGCGCCAAGTCCCACGCCGCCGAAATCGGCGAGATCCGCTCGGCGGCCAACGCCATGTGGCTCTCCGCGCGGGAGTACCTCCGCCGCGCCTCGATCGCCGAAAAGGCCTCGCGCCAGCTCCAGCAGCATGACGCCGATGTGCTCGGCGATCTGCACTTCGAGTACGAGCTGGAGGCGTCCGCGCTGCTCGGGCTCAAGCAGGCGACGGCGACGTATCAGAAGCTGAGGCCGGAGCAGAAGTAGGGAGCGCTCGACACGATCTCAACCCCTGAGAGCTCAGGGGGCAGGCATCAGGGGGGAGAGCTCAGGACTGCACGCGGTCCTGAGCTCTCCCCCCTGAATTTCTGCCCCCTGAGCTCTCGGGGGTTCCGCTGTTTATCCCGTCAGCCTCAGATCGAACAACAGCTTCGACGGCTGCGGATCCCTCGTCAGATACACCGACAACCGCTCAATCACCGCCGGCTCCTCCACCCGCAGTGCCAGCAGTTCGCGCTCGCGCGCCGGGGTGAGCGTGGGATAGAAGCTGAGCGTGCAGTGCGGCGAGAACTGAAAGCGGGCCCGCTTGAAGGGCAACCCACTCCGCGCGATGCGTTCGTGCAGCGCGCGCAGCGGCCCGTTGGGATCGAGCGGCAGCGACACGATGTCGGTTTGCATGAACCGATGCGGCGCGCCGAAGGGGAGCGACATCGGCGCCGTGCTCGACGCAATGGGCTCGAGCGCGGCGCGAATGCGCTCGACCGGGGTATCGGTGGGAATCGCCCCCACGCCGGACGAACCCACCAGCGTGACATGCGGCGGCGTCAGCCGCGCGAGTTTGGGGTCATATTGCTGCTGAATCGCGCGCACGCGCGCGCCCGCTTCGCCAGGCAATTCTGCCAACACAAAGATGCCGAAAGACGCCGCCATGCGCGCAATCTAGCGGGGGGACGATGACGGAGTATCTTCGCGATATGGGCGAAGCCATGGTGGTGATCCGCGACTATGTGAACGAGATGGAAGCCCTCGTTGCGCGGAGTGTACTCGAAGCCCACGAGATCCCCGCCGTCGTCCTGCGCGACGACGCCGGCGGCATGCTGCCCCCCATGCACCTGCTCTTCCCCGTGCGTCTCGCCGTCCGCAGCATCGACGCGACGACCGCCCTGCGCATCCTCGACGCGCCCTTCGAAGATGATGGGACGCTGGGAGACGGGACGGTGCTGCACACGGGGCCGTAGCCACCCACCACCGGGGCAGACACGACCCACAACCCACGACCTAAAGCCCGGAACCCAAAACTGATCAGTTTAGGGTTCCGGGCTTTAGGTCTTGGGTCATGGGTTCTTATCGTTCGGGTGTGCCCATCGTCCCCGTCGACCCGCGTCATCCCGATCCCGTCATCATCGCCGAGGCTGCCGCGCGCTTGCGCGCGGGTGGGTTGGTCGCGTTTCCCACCGAGACCGTCTACGGTCTGGGTGCGAACGCGCTGGATGCGCAGGCGGTAGCGCGCATCTATGCAACGAAGGGGCGACCGGCGTGGAATCCGGTCATTGCCCATGTCGCCGATGTCGCCGCGGCGCGGGCGCTCAGCCGCGCCTGGCCAGAGAGCGCCGAGCGGTTGGCACAGGCGTTCTGGCCGGGGCCCCTGACGCTCGTGGTCCCCAAAGCGGCGCATGTCCCCGATGAAGCGACCGCGGGGCTCGACGCCGTGGGCGTACGCGTCCCGTCGCATCCGGTGGCGTTGGCGCTGTTGCGCGCGGCCGGCATTCCGGTGGCGGCGCCGAGTGCCAATCGCTTCACGCAGGTGAGTCCCACCACCGCGTCCCATGTGGTGCAGTCGCTGGGTGATCGCGTGCCGCTGGTGCTCGATGGTGGGCCGGCCACCGTCGGGATCGAAAGCACCGTCGTGGATTGCACCGGTGACACGGTGGTCATCCTGCGACCGGGGATGCTCGGGCGTGAATCGCTCGAAGCAGCACTCGAGGGGAGCGGCATTGCCGTCGCCGTGGCGAAGCCCTCCACCGTGGCCCATCAGGCGGCGGTTCCAGCAGAGACCCCGCGCTCACCGGGCATGGCCGACCGCCACTACGCGCCGCGCGCCGAGGTCTGGCTCTTTGGCGCCGAGGGGGCCGATGAGATCACGGCCGCGCTCGCCGAGCGCCGTGCATCCGCAGCAACCAGCGAGCCCGTGCTCGCACTCCTGCGCACCGTCGCGCTCCCCGAGGATGCGGCCATCGTCCGACGAATGCCGGTCGATCCGGTCGGCTATGCACAGCAGCTGTATGCGGCCCTGCACGAGGCCGACGCGCGGCAGGCCGCATTGGTGGTCATCGAGATGCCGCCCCCCCACGAATCGGCATGGGAGGGCGTCCGGGACCGCCTCACGCGCGCCGCGCGGTAGAGTATGTTTCGGCATGCTTCCCATCGACCTGACCGGCAAGCGCGCCCTCGTGGCCGGCGTTGCCGATGACAACGGTTTCGGCTGGGCGATCGCCAAGGCGTTCGCTGAGGCCGGCGCTTCGGTGTGTGTCGCCACGTGGCCGCCGGCGCTCAACATCTTCCTGAACCTGCTCGAACGCGGCAAGCTCGATGAGTCGCGGCAGATGCCCGACGGTTCGCTGCTGACCTTCGAGAAGATCTATCCGCTCGACGCAGTCTACGATTCGCTCGCCGAGACGCCCGACGAGATTCGCGAGAACAAGCGCTACAAGGATCTGGGCGACTTCACGATCGAGGGGCTCGCCAAGGCACTCGTCGCCGATTTCGGCGAGCAGCCGCTCGATATCCTCTTCCATTCGCTCGCCAACGGCCCCGAAGTGAAGAAGCCGTTGCTCGAAGTGAGCCGGGCCGGCTATCTCGCCGCCTCCAGTGCGAGCGCGTACTCGCTCGTCTCCATGGTGCAGCGTCTCGGTCCGCTCATGCGGAAGGGTGGCGCCGTCGGTTCGCTGACCTACATGGCCAGCGAGCGCGCCATCCCCGGCTACGGCGGTGGCATGTCGTCGGCCAAGGCCCAGCTCGAAAGCGATACGCGCACGCTCGCCTACGAAGCCGGTCGCAAGTGGGGGCTGCGCGTCAACACGATCAGCGCCGGCCCGTACGCGTCACGCGCGGCCAGCGCCATCGGCATCATCCAGACGATGGTGCAGTACTGCAAGGAGAACAGCCCGCTCGCCGAAGAGCTCGACGCGCGCGAAGTGGGAACCACGGCCGCCTTCCTCTGCAGCCCGCTCGCGAGCGGCATCTCGGGGTCCACGGTGTATGTGGACAAGGGCTATCATGCGATGGGGATGGCCGTCTCGGGTGTAAACCTCCCCGGCTGACCGCCGCACCGTGGCTGCCACACGCCTGACGCCACCGGAGCCCGCTCCGCCACCGATCCCCGAGGTGCGCGGGACCGGGCTCCGTGTCCGTCTGGGTATCACGGTACTCGCCGCGATGCTCCCACCGGTGCTCGTGGCATTCTTCATCGACCTCGACACGGTCGGCGTCCGCAGCCTCCTCATCTTCGTGGCGGCGCTCGCCGCCTCGGCGTCGTTCGTGGCGTACATGGCACGGCAGATCGTCGATCCGCTGCTGACGCTCACCAACGATGCCCATGCGCTGGCCGCCGGCGTGTCGGGGCACCGCTCGGCGATCACGTCGAACGATGAAATCGGTGCCCTCGCCGCGGCGCTCAACCGCATGGCCGAGACGGTGGAGAAGCGCAACGCGGCGCTTGCCGACAACGAACGGCGCTATCGCTTCCTCTTCGATTCCAATCCGCTCCCCATGTGGGCCTGGGACGCGGATACGATGAACATCCTCGCCGTGAACGAAGCGGCAGTGGAGAAGTACGGCTACGAGCGCGAGCAGTTCCTGTCGCTGCGCATCACCGACCTGCTCGAGCCGAGCGAGTTGCCGCGCTTCGGTGGCGCGCGCCTCCCCTTCTCGGAGTCGCGCCAGAATGCGGGCACGTGGATGCATCGCACGGCCACCGGGCGCCGCATCGAGATGGAAGTGGTGACCACCAGTTCGCGTCGACTCGGACGCGCGAGCTGGCTCTCGGTCGGCATCGATGTCACCGCGCGGCGCGAAGCCGAGCGCGCGCTCGCCCGGAGTGAAGAGCAGCTCCGGCAGGCGCAGAAGATGGAGGCGATCGGCACGTTCGCCGGGGGCATCTCCCACGACTTCAGCAATCTCCTCACGGGGATGCTCGGCTACTGCGACCTGCTGCTCGCCACCATGCCCGACGACTCGCCCCATCGTGAAGATGTGAGCGAGATCCGTGCGCTCGCCGTGCGCGGCACCGAGCTGTCGCGTCAGGTGCTCGCCATCAGTCGTCGGCAGGTGCTGCAGCCGATCGTGTGCGACGCCAATACGGTCGTGCATGGCCTCGACCGTCTGCTGCGGCGCCTCATCGGTGAGAACATCGAGCTCACGACCCGCTTGAGCACCGAGGTGCGCAGCACTCGCGCGGACGTCGCGCAGCTGGAACAGGTGCTGCTCAATCTCGTCGGCAACGCTCGCGATGCGATGCCCAACGGCGGCAAACTCGAGCTGGAAACGGCGTTGCTGAGCGCCGCCGAACGCGATCGCCTGGGGCTCGATGCCGCACGTGACTGGATGGCGCTGCGCGTGAAGGACACGGGGGTGGGCATGACCACCGAGGTGATGGCCCACATCTTCGAACCGTTCTTCACCACCAAGGAGAAGGGCAAAGGCACCGGGCTGGGACTGGCCCTCGCGTCGAGCATGATCGATCAGATCGGCGGCGAAATTCGCGTCGACTCGGCACCCGGTCTCGGCACCACCGTTCATCTGCTGCTGCCGCATCTGGATGAACGCGCCACGCAGACGCCGGTGCTCCCCGAGCCGTCTCCGGCGCTGACGGGTCACGAGACGATTCTGCTCGCCGAGGATGAAGATGCGGTGCGCGCGGTCACCATGGCGGCACTCGAGCGCCGCGGCTATCGCGTGCTTGCGGCGCCCGATGGGGAAACGGCGCTGGCCATCTCCAACGCCTTTCCCGGGGTCATTGACCTGCTCATCACTGATGTGGTGATGCCCGGGATGAACGGGCGGGAGCTGGCGGAGCGGCTCGAGCGGACGCGCCCCGGATTGCCGGTGGTCTTCGTTTCGGGCTACACCGATGATGCCGTGCTGCTGCAGGGGATTTCCACCGACGCGCGCACGCTGCTCCCCAAGCCGTTCACGTCGTTCGAGATCGCGCAGCGCGTGCGGGCCGCCCTCGATCACACCCGCGCGAGCTCGGGCGCCCCATGAACTGGATCCTGCTGGTGATGGGGGCGATCGTCTCGGTCGTCGTGGCCGTGCTGGTCGCCGGCTTCCTCGTGCCCGGCACCTACGAGACCACGCGTGCCCTGCAGCTGCGCGCCGATTGGCGTACCGTGCGCGCCGCGCTGATCGAGCTGGCACAGTGGCCGCTGTGGATGGAGCTCACGCGCACACCGCGCGTGGAGACCAGCACCGAGCAGTTGGTGAACGTGTCGGTGTGGACCGATGACCAGCAGCAGGCGAGCACGTTGCGCTTCGTGCTCGATCCCTCCGCGGGCGGCACCCGCGTCGTGCTGCATGAACGCGGCACGATCAACAATCCGGTCTCGCGTCTGCTGCGCCACTACCTCACGGGCCACCACGGCCCCGCCGAAGCCACGTTGCGCGCGCTCGCCGAGTCGCTGAACGAGCCGGCGACCTTCGTCAGCGCGTGAGTGCGGTGACGGCGGACGCGCGCACGCCGTCCGCGATCCCGGCGATGGAGCCGGATACGCATCCCGACCGCTGGCGCATGCTGGCGCTTCTCTCGCTCGCCGAACTGCTGGGCATGAGCGTGTGGTTTGCCGGCAGCGCCGTGGCCCCGCAGCTGCGCGCGCAGTGGCTGCTCACCGATTCCCAGGTGGGCTGGCTCACCACGGCCGTGCAGCTGGGCTTCGTGCTGGGCACCGCTGTGTCGGCGCTGCTCAACCTGGCCGATCTGATTCCCGGGCGCACACTGTTCGCGAGTGCGGCGCTGCTCGGCGCCGCCAGCAACGCGGCGCTCGCGGTGGCGCCGTCGTTCGAGTGGGCGCTGGTGACGCGCGTACTCACCGGCTGCTGTATGGCCGGTATCTATCCACCGGCGATGAAGATGGCGGCCACGTGGTTCAAGGCGCGTCGCGGCCTCGCGGTTGGCGCGGTGGTCGGCGCCCTCACCGTGGGCAAGGCGGGACCGTATCTCGCGCAGGCGTGGCCGCAGGTCACGGTGCTCGGCGTCGTCAGCGCATCGTCGCTCTCGACGCTCGTTGCCGCCCTGGTGGTGTGGCTGGGCTATCGCGACGGGCCCTATGCCTTTCCCCCGCGCCGCTTCTCATGGAATCTCGTGGGGGCAGTGGCGCACCAGCGGCCATGGCGCCTGGCGATGGGCGGCTACCTCGGCCACATGGCCGAGCTGTACTCCTACTGGACGTGGATCCCCGCCTTCCTGCTCGCCAGCGCGACGGCGCACGGTGATGCAGCTGGCCATCGCGGACTGCTCGGCGCGCTGAGTTTCGGCGTGGTCGCGGTCGGTGGCGTTGGCTGCGTGTGGGGCGGTCTGGTGGCCGATCGCATCGGGCGCGAAGCGCTGGTGATTCGCGCGATGGCCATCAGCGGCAGCTGTGCCGCGTTGATCGGGCTCGCCTTCGGCCGCTCGTGGTGGCTGCTGGCGCCGCTCGCGCTGGTGTGGGGCTTCTTCGTGATCGCCGATAGCGCGCAGTTCTCCGTGCTCGTCACCGAGAGCGTGCCCCCCGACGCCGTCGGGACGGCGCTGACCATTCAGACGAGTCTGGGCTTTCTGCTGACGACCATCACGATTCAGCTGGTGCCGCTAGTCGTCGCGCGCGTGGGGTGGGCGTGGGGGTTCGCGTTCCTCTCAATCGGCCCCGCTCTGGGGATTGTGGCGATTCGGGCATTGCTGCGAGACAAACAACTCGGACAACCCACGAGGTGAGGGACAACAACGAGGATCGCTGCGGCAGCGATCCTCGTCGTTGTCCCCAACGTCGTCGTTGTCTCTGCGGCTAGCGGCCCCAGTTCACCACCGGCAGCACTTTGCGCCCCTTCGGATTGTTGCGCACGATGTTGATCACACCGACCTGCGCACCGTGGAGGGATCGCGCGTAGTTCACCACCCCGATCGTGAGCCCGCGCTGACGGCCGCGAATGTCATTGAAGGCGCTGATGCCCACGCCGTGGAGTTCGCCGTCGCCGCGGTGGTCCACGTCGGCAATGCGAATGGTGTAGGCCGCGGCAAAGACGCCAGTCAGACGCTGGCCGCCCACGCCGAGTCCGGCCGCCGCGATGCCGCGAATGGCCGTGGCGCCCACACCGACACCACTCAGCGCCAGACCGTGCAGCGTACCGCCGGCACCGGTGCCGACACCGGCGAGGGCGATGCCGGTGAAATTCCCACCGCTGCCAGTGCCGACGCCGGCGATCGACAGACCACGGAAATTGCCGCCCACGCCGGTGCCGACGCCGCCGATCGCAATCCCTTCAAAATCGCCGCCGACGCCGGCCCCGACGCCGCCGACGAGCAGCCCGCGACCATTGCCGCCCGTGCCGACCCCGACGCCGCCGATCGTGATGCCCTCGACACGGCCACCGGCACCGGCGCCGACGCCCGCGATGTTGATGCCGCGCAGCGATCCGCCCGAACCGAAGCCCACGCCGGCGAGATGGATGCCCACCACGTCACTCCCGGCACCACCACCAACGAGGGACAGGCTCAGCCCCTTCATCGATTCCTCCACGCCGTAGCCGCCGCCGATGGCAATCCCCTCAAACCGCTTGGCGCCACCCAGCGGGGCATTGAGCGCGATGCCGCGCACCACGCCGTGACTGGTCTTACGGGGTGACCACACCGTGAGATTGATGCCGTCCATGCGCTCGAGACGCGTGTCAACGGCATTGAGTCGGATCCCCTTCCACCGGGGCGAGTCGCCGATGCTCAGGCCGGCGCCGTTGGCGCCCAGATCAAGGGAACGACGTGATTCTTGCGCTCGGAGCAGCAGCGGGGCGACGAGAAGCGCAGCACTGAGGGAAATGATACGCATACGAAAAGGGGTGAGGGTCATTGGATATGACGGCCTCACCCCTTCCCAGGGTTTCACCGATGACGCCCGCGGGCCGATGCGGCCGGCGGGGCACGCGTTACGGCGTGATCACCGTGTTCGGCTTCACTTCGATGGCCGGCAGGTTGTGCTTCTTGCGCAGCTCATCGATGGCCGGGAGCAGCTCCTTGTAGGCCTTGCGCAGTTCCACGAGGTAGCCCTCGAGCTCCTTCGTGAGCTGCTCGAAGACGACCTGCGACTGCTTCGTGGGGCGCGCTTCGGTGCCACCCACGACACCCGCCAGCGCCGCGATCTGGTTGTTGACCTTGATCGGGAAGTTGAGCGGATCCTGGCTGGACTGGTTCTTCACCTGATAGATCTCGGCTTCCTGCTTGCTGATCGCCGTGTTGAGCGAGTCCACCAGCTTGGCGTACGTCGCTTCGTCCTCGGCCATCTTGCCCTTGCCGGCCATCGCCTGCCCGCGGACGTTGCGCACCGTGCGCACCGCGTCATTGGCGTCGGTGGTGCGATCGCGAATCGCCATGAGCAGCTTGTACTGCGTCACGAGATCCGCGGCCGTTGCTTCGCTGCGCGGGTCCTTCTTGACCAGCAGCTTCTGCTCCGCCGCCGGCTGGCCGTCCACGATGAGCCGCACGGTGTAGTTGCCGGGGAGCACGAGCGGACCCGTCGTGACGCCAGCCCACATGATCATGCCGGGGAACGTCGTGGCATCGGCTTCGCGCAGGTTCCACGAGAAGGTGTTGAGGCCGACCTTCGCGCTCGGCGGCGCATCGGCCGCGACCGCGCGACGGCCGCCCGCCGGGGCGCCGGCCGCACTGCCCGCGGTGTCGCTCGAGAACGAGCGCACCGTGCGGCCGGTGGAATCGCGGAACTCCACCGTGACGCGCTTCGCGCCGTCCTTGAGCCAGTAGTATACGATCGCGCCGTTCGGCGGATTCTGCCCGACCGGGCTCGTCGGCGCCCCGATCTGGAAGCCACCGCCCCAGTTGATGCGATACGCCGGCCGCGGCGCAAAGAGATGCGCCTTTGCGCTGATCACCGGCGCGGCGATCTGCCGCAGCACACTGATGTCATCGATGATGTAGAACGACCGGCCGTGCGTGGCGGCGATGAGATCGCCGTCCTTGATGGCGAGATCGTGCACCGGCACGATCGGCAGGTTCTTGCGCAGCGATGTCCACGTGGCGCCGTCGTCGAGCGACACGAAGATGCCGCGCTCGGTGCCGGCAAAGAGCAGCCCCGGACGCACCTCGTCTTCCCGGATGGCGCGCGTGAACTCAGAGGCCGGAATGCCATGCGCCGCGCCGCTCTGATCGATGCGCGTCCACGTCTTGCCGAAGTCGGTGGTCTTGAAGAGGTAGGGCTGCTGATCATCCATCTGGAAGCGGTTCGCCGCCACATACGCCGTGCCGGCGTTGAAGTGCGACGCTTCGATGATGGAGATGCGCGCCCACTCCCGTTCCTTGAGGATGGGCGGCGTCACGTTCGTCCAGGTGAGCCCACCATTGCGCGTGACATGCACGAGGCCATCGTCGGTCCCGGCCCAGATCGTGCCCTTGGCGATCGGGCTTTCGGCGATGGCGAAGACCGTGCCGTACGTCTCCACGCCCGTCTGGTCCTTGGTGATCGGGCCACCCGATGCGCCGAGCGTGCGCGGATCGTTGCGCGTGAGATCGGGGGAGATGGCGGTGTAGCTGTCACCTTCGTTGGTGGTCTTGAAGATCACGCTCGAGCCGACGTAGATGGTCTTCGGATCGTGCGGGCTCACCGTGATGGGGAAGGTCCACTGCATGCGATACTTCGCGTCCTTCGCATCGTGGCCCATCGGGTTGAGCGGCCACGGGTTCACGTCGCGCGTGAGCCCGGTGCGCATGTCCTTACGCGTGAGCAGGCCACCGTAGCTGCCGGCGAAGACGATGTCGGGGCGATCGGGGAGCGCCGTCACGAAGCCCGACTCACCACCACCCGCTTCCTGCCACATCTCGTACGTGATGCCGCCCGGCGCGCGCGACGGGCCGCACAGCGTGCTGTTGTCCTGCTGCGCGCCGCAGATCTTGTACGGGAAGTGATTCGTGGTGGACACATGGTAGAACTGCGCGGTGGCGAAGTCCTGCTGCGTCCACGTCTTGCCGGCATCGGTCGACACACTGGCGCCGCCGTCGTCGGCTTCGATCATGCGGTCGCCGTTGTCGGGCGCGATCCACAAATCGTGCGAGTCGCCATGCGGCGGATTGAGATTGCTCCACGTCTTGCCGCCATCGCGCGAGACCTGGAAGTTCACGTTGCTCGCGTACACCAGGTCCGGATTCTTCGGATCGGCGTAGATCTTGGAGTAGTACCAGGCGCGCTGGCGCAGCTTGCGCTCGTCGTTCACGCGCGCCCACGTCGCACCGGCGTCATCACTGCGGAACACGCCGCCTTCATCGGCTTCGATGAGGGCGTACACCCGGCGCGGGTTCGCCGCGCTTACGGTGATGCCGATGTTGCCCCAGAGGCCCTTCGGCAGACCGGCGTTCTTGGTGATGTCCGTCCACGTGTCGCCGCCGTCGGTGCTCTTGAACATCCCCGAGCCCTTGCCGCCGGAGACGAGCATCCAGGGCTTGCGGTGCGCCTGCCAGAAGCCGGCGTACAGCACATTCGGGTTCGTCGGATCCATCACCAGATCGGCCGCCCCCGTCGAGTCATCGCGGAAGAGAATCTTCTGCCAGTTCTTGCCGCCGTCCTTCGAGCGGTAGATCCCGCGCTCGTTGTTCGGCCCCCACACGTGCCCGAACGCCGCGACGTACACGAGGTCGGGGTTCGTAGGATGGACGCGCACCTTGGAGATCTGGCGCGAGTCGTTGAGGCCGATGTTCGCCCACGTCTTGCCGCCGTCGGTCGTCTTCCACATGCCGTCGCCGTGCGAGACGTTGCCACGAATGGCAAACTCGCCGCCGCCCACGTACACGATGTCGGGATTGCTCGGCGCGACGCCGATCGCGCCGATGGTGCCGCCGAAGTAGCGGTCGCTCATCGGCGTCCAGTTATCGCCGCCGTCGGTGCTCTTGAAGACGCCACCGCCCACGGTGCCCATCCAGTACTCCTTGGGGCGCGCCACACTGCCGGCCACGGCGACCGAGCGACCGCCGCGGTAGGGGCCGATTTCGCGCCAGCGAATGGAGGAGAGGGCGCTGGTATCGAACGGCGCGGCGAGCGGGCCGGGGGCCGCGGCCTTGGGCGCGGTCGCGGCCGGCCGGGCGGCCGGCTTGGCGGCCTGAGCCGTGGCCAGAGTCGGCATCAGGAACCCGGAGGCCAGCGCCGTAGCCTGCGCGATCCGGAAAAGACGGGGGGACGACACGAGCAGCAGCTCCTTCGCGGGGGTTAGGGCAGCAGCATGGATCTCTCACAATTGGGAGAGACGGGGGGCGGCCGCAAGGCGGGACCACCCGGAACCCATGACCGAAAGCCCGGAACCCGGAACTGATCGGTTTGGGGTTTCGGGTTTTTGGTGGTGGGTTCTGGGTTGGCTGCGGACTGATCAACGGGTCAGAGTCGTTGAACGCGGCGATCAAGGTGTCAGAGTCGTTGACTGAGAAGTTCCGCCTTTTGGAACACACAACCCACGACCTAGAACCCGAAACCCAGAACGGATCGGTTGTGGGTTTCGAGTTCTAGGTCATGGGTCGTGGGTTGAAACTCCCCCCGCGGGGCTGGCGTAGGGTGCTAACGAAGTGATATCACTTCAATACCACCTCAACTGGAACCCGCTCAATGCTCCGCGAAACCGAGGCGAAGGCCGTCCCGGGCCTCCTCATGGTTGTCCTGCTCATCGCCGCCATCCTGGGCGGCGTGTTCCTCATCCTCACCGGCGCCGCGCAGGAAGCCCCGGCGTTCTCCATCGCCGGCGCGGTCCTGGTCACGATCGTCTCGCTGGGGTTCAAGGGTGTCTTCACGGTCGCCCCGAACGAGGCGCAGGCGCTCACGCTCTTCGGCAACTACGCCGGCACCGTGCGCACGCCGGGGCTCTGGTGGGTCAACCCGTTCATGACGCGCAAGAACATCTCGCTGCGCGTCCGCAACTTCGAAACGAACAAGCTCAAGGTGAACGACGCGCGTTCGAACCCGGTCGAGATCGGGGCGATCGTCGTGTGGAAGGTCATCGACACCGCCGAAGCGCTCTTCGAAGTGAACGACTACGTGCAGTACGTCGCCGTGCAGAGCGAATCGGCGATGCGCGCCCTCGCCTCGGCGCATCCGTACGATGCCCATGGCAACGGCGAAATCGCACTCTCCACGCACCAGACCGAGGTGAACGCGGGGCTCATGCAGGCGCTGCACGAGCGCCTGGCCAAGGCCGGCGTCGAAGTGATCGAAGCGCGCATCAGCCATCTGGCCTACGCGCCCGAGATCGCGGCGGCGATGCTGCAGCGCCAGCAGGCGAGCGCCATTGTCGCGGCGCGCGCCACGATCGTGGAAGGCGCGGTGGGGATGGTGGAGCAGGCGCTGGCGTCGCTCAAGGAGCGCGACATCGTGGAGCTCGACCCCGAGCGGAAGGCGGCGATGGTCAGCAACCTGCTTGTGGTGCTCTGCTCCGAGCGGTCGGCGCAGCCGATCGTGAACGCCGGCACGCTCTACACCTGACGGACGCGTTTCGTGGCTGATCGCAAGTCGTTCCTGGTACGTATCGATCGCGAAGTGCTGGACGCCGTCCAGCGCTGGGCGAACGACGACCTGCGCAGCTTGAACGGCCAGATCGAATACCTGTTGCGGCACGCGCTCCGCGAAGCGGGGCGCGCGCCGAAGCAGCAGGCCGCCGGAAATCCTGAACCCGTCTCCGAGGAGACGGAGGACCCATGATCCATCTGATGTTTCGCGGCAAGCGCCCCACGCCCGCGCTCATTGCCGCCACGCTCTTCGGACTCGTGCTGGGCTTTGTAGTGAATTTCTGGGCTCGCCGCGCCGGCGCGCAGCAGGCGCCGGTGACCTTCGTGTATCTGCAGAATGCCGACACGGTCGGCGTCGAAACCGTCACGCCCGGCCAGGGGGTCGTTCGCGGAACGCTCGGCTTCCGCGGTCAGCCGCGCGTGGAGTGGGAGCAGCAGCGGCAGCCCATGCAGCTGACGCTCCGCGTGTTCGCACCTGGGGCCGCCGAGAGCGCCGCGCCCGCGCAGCAGTTCGTCTTTCATCTGCGCGGCGACAGCATGGCCGTGGATATCACCGCCAATGGCCAGACGCGCACCCAGATGGCCGCCAGCAAGGCCAACGCCGTGCCGCTCATGGGGCAGTCGGTCTTGCACGCCGCACTCATGGCGCAATACGCGCGGTCACAGGGATTGACGACACTCCCGGTGTTCATGACGTCCGGCGGCCAGACGCTCGAGGCCAGCGTGCAGTTCACCGGCGACTCGAGTGTGTTCACCGTGGCCGGTCTTCCCATCCGTACCCAGTGGGTGGACGGCCAGCCGCAGGAGATCCGCATCCCCGCCCAGAACCTCCGCGTCGTGCGGGCGACGGGCGCGGTGAAGCCACCGGCGCCGGTGAAGATTGACTACAGCGCCCCAGCCGACGCGCCGTACACGGCGGAGCACGTCGTGATTCCGACGACCCGCGGCTACACTCTCGCCGGCACGCTGACCAAACCCAAGGGCGTCGCCAAGGCGCCGGTCATGATCACGATCAGCGGCAGCGGTCCGCAGGAGCGTGACGAGCGCCTCGGCAGTGTGCTGCCCGGCTACGCGATCTTCCGCGAGATCGCCGATACCCTGGGGCGGCGTGGCATCGCCGTGCTGCGCTACGACGATCGCGGCGTGGGCGAAAGCGGCGGCGCCGATTCACGCGCCAAGGCGACGAGCGCCGATTTCGCCGATGACGCGCAAAGTGTCATCGCGTATCTGCGCACGCGTCCCGATATCGATGCGACGCGCATCATCGTGAGCGGCCACAGCGAGGGCGGGCTGATCGGCCCGCTCGTCGCCGTGCGTGAGCCCGCCGTGCGCGGCCTCGTGATGCTCGCCGGCCCCGCCTACGACGGACGCCGCGTGCTGCAATACCAGATCGGCAACCAGTTCAAGGCGCTCGCCGCCGCCAAGAGCACCGCCGACTCCGGCCTCGCGAATGCCATGGCGCGCGGCGACGACCTCTCCACCTACATCCGCACGCGCACCGACAAGATGATCGACTCCATGCGCGTGGAGCCGTGGATGCAGTACTTCGTGGACACGGACCCCAAGGCCACACTGCGCCAGGTCACGCAGCCGGTGCTCGTCCTGCAGGGCGGCACGGACATGCAGGTGACGCCGGAGCAGGCCGACACCGTGGTGGCCGTGCTGCGTGCCGCGGGGAATCGCCGGGTCACCTCGAAGGTGTTCCCGGCGACGAATCACCTGTTCGTGCCGGACCCGTCGGGGGTGCCGAGCGAGTACCCGAAGCTCAAGGATGTGAAGGTGCGGCGGGAGGTGCTGGGAGCGGTGGCCGACTGGGTGGCGGCGCTGGTGCGGTGATCGGACTTCCGGCTCTCGACGCGGACGTCGGACACCGGACAACTATGGACGGTGGGAGTCGGGATATTGGTCGGAGGTGGGGGTCGGAGTGCCGTCGGCGGGGGGGGTGCTGCGCTCCGGTCCCAGGGACGTGAGAATTGAGGATGTGCTTACGCAGGCCGTAGGTCATGCGACGCACGCGGGCGACGTCCTGCGCAAGGCCATCGATTGATTGATCGAAGGCCTTCAGCTTTTGCAGAAGGATCAGCAGCCGCTCGACTTCATTGCAGGAGCCAATGGCGACGTCGAGCAGCGCAGCGGATTTTGTCGGCGCGTGGTACCCACATGCCTCGCTGAGATTGAGACTGATGGAGGTCGCCGCCCGGAGCAGCTGATTCCGGATGCCGGGAGATAGGTCGCTCAACGTGCGCTTGCAGCGCTCCGCGAGCTGGTGCACCTCCACAACCACCGCGTCAGCGCGGGCGATGACTTCGAGTTTGGCAGGATTGTGCGGCATGCGCCACGATAGGCACTTCCGCGTACGCCTGTGTCATCATTCGAACGCACATCTCCGCAAGGCCCGCAGGGCCGAGCCCTCTCAGCAAGGCCCGCAGGGCCGAGCCACTCGCCATCGGCAGCGCAGCAAGCCCCAACCGACGGCACTCCGACCCCGACTTCCGACAGAAATCCCGATTCCCATCGTTCATAGTTGTCCGTAGACCGGCGTCCGACTCGGACATCTGAACCAGGGGTCCAGACTCAGCGCCCGCTTCCTCCCCCCCGTAAACTCCAGCGCGCTCCTTCCGAGCCCTTCCCTCCTCCTTCGCCCCTCATGCGACGCATCGTTCTGTCTCTCGCGGCCACCGGCGTGGCCGCCGGTGCCTGCACCAAACCCAAGCCCGCGCCGGCTCCTGCGCCGGCCCCCGTGCAACAGGCCCCCGCCCCCACCCCCGCGCCGGGCCGCGGCGGCCCCGGCGGTGGAGCCGCCCAGCCTCCCGCCGGTGGCGGGTTCGGCGACGGCCAGGGCGGCGCCAATGCCAACCAGGATCCCCAGCCTCGCCCGTACGCGCAGGTCATCACGCCGCGCGCGGTGACCAAGAACGGCGTGTTCAAGGTCCACCAGGTTGGCTCGCGGCTCTACTTCGAGATCCCCAAGAGCGAGCTCGGCAAGGACTACGTGGTGGTCACCACGCTGGCCGGTACGCCCGATGAAATCGGCATTCGCGGCACGCAGGGCGGCAACAACCTCGTGCGCTTCGAACGGCGCGACAACCGCATCTTCGTGCGCGAGGCCGACTATCGCGACATCATCGCCGACACGGCCAAGTCGCAGCAGCTGGCGGCCGAGCTGATCGGCGTCACCAAGATCCTCGCCGCGTTCAACATCGAGGCCTACAGCGCCGACAGCGCCGCGGTCATCGAAGTCACCCGCATGTTCACCGGCGGCGTGCCGGAGTACACGGCGCTCGGTCGCCGCGCGCAGGTCGATGCGACGCGCAGCTACATCGAGCGCTTTGCCGCCTACTCGCGCAACGTGAACGTGACCGCCGTGCAGAGCTTCACGCCGCAGGGCGGTGCACCGGGTGGCGGGGGTGGCTTCCCCGGCGCGGCGGCCGCCAGCACGGCACCCACGACCGAGAAGTACACCTTCTCGATCGCCAAGCTTCCCGACGTGCCGATGCAGCCGCGTCTGTACGACGAGCGCGTGGGGTACTTCCCCACCACGCAGCGCGATTTCTCCGGCAATACGCAGCGGGTCGAAACGCGCCGCTTCATTTCGCGCTGGCGCCTCGAGTGCAGCGACAAGAAGGTCGGCAATCTGTGCGTCCCCAAGAAGCCGATCACCTACTACCTCGATCCGGCCACGCCGGCGTGGCTCAAGCCGTGGATCAAGAAGGGCATTGAAGCCTGGCAGCCGGCGTTCGAAGCAGCCGGCTTCTCCAAGGGCATCGTGGCCGCCGAAGCGCCGGCCAACGATCCCGACTTCTCCGGTGAAGACGCCACGGTGAGCATGGTGCGCTGGCTCCCGAGCGCCACCGAGAACGCAGTGGGGCCGAGCCTCAAGGATCCGCGCACGGGTGAGATCATCGACGCCGACGTGCAGACGTACCTCAACGTCATGAACCTGACGCGCTCGTGGTACTTCACGCAGGTCGGGCCGCTCGACAAGCGCGCGCAGAAGCTCCCCTTCCCCGACTCCCTCACCGGTCGCCTGCTCGAATACGTGACGGCGCACGAAGTCGGTCACACGCTCGGCTTCCCGCACAACTTCAAGGCGAGCTCGATGTACCCGGTGGACTCCGTGCGCTCGCGCACGTGGGTCAAGAAGATGGGCCACACGCCCACGCTGATGGACTACGCGCGCTACAACTACGTGGCGCAGCCGGAAGACAACATCGACCTCGACGATCTCATCCCGAAGGTCGGCCCGTACGACAAGTACGCCGTGATGTGGGGCTACTCGCCCATTCCGAATGCGAAGACGCCGGAAGCCGAGAAGGCCACGCTCGACAAGTGGGCCAAGATGCAGGACACGATCCCGTGGTATCGCTTTGCGAGCGACGCCGGTGCTGGTGGCGCCGATCCGGGGGAGCAGAGCGAAGCCGTGGGTGACGCCGACGCCGTAAAGGCCACGACGCTGGGCGTGAAGAACCTCAAGCGCGTGATGGGCTTCCTCGAAAGCGCCACGGCCTGGAAGGAAGGCGATACGTACGACGATCTCGAAGAGCTCTATGGCCGTCTGGTGGGGCAGTGGGCCACCGAGATGGGCCACGTGGCGCGCATCATCGGCGGGGAGTACAAGCAGGAGAAGGCGGTGGGCCAGAAGGGCCCCGTCTTCCGCCCGGTGGAGCCGGCCCGCCAGAAGGCGGCGCTCCAGTTCCTCCAGGACAATGCGTGGACCACGCCGACCTGGCTGGTGGACGAAAGCATCCTGCGCAAGCTCGAGCCGAACGGCTCCCTCGCCCGCATCGGCGGGGCACAGGCCCGGTCGCTCGCGGCCGTGGTGAGCAACGACCGCCTGCAGCGCATGGTGGAGATGGAGGCGCTCGCGCAGAACAAGAGCGAGGTCTATCCGGTCGCCGACCTGCTCGCCGACCTGCGCAAGGGGCTCTGGAAAGAAACGGAGACCGGGGCGCCGATCGATGCGTTCCGTCGTCGCCTGCAGCGCACGTATCTCGAAGCGATGGCGTCGAAGATCAATCCGCCCGCCTCACCGGCGGCGGCCCTGCCGCAGCAGGGTGGCGGTCGCGGTGGCGCGGCACCGGTGACGGCCGTCGAAGTGCGCGCGATTCTCAAGAGTGAGATGCGCGCGCTGGATGCCGATCTCGCGACCGCGATCGGCAAGACCAGCGACCGCATGTCGAAGGCGCATCTCGAGGATGCGCGCGACCTGATCCGGAAGATGCTGGACCCGAAGGACTGAACTCCACCGCCGCGGCTCGATGGCGGCAAAAGAAGCGGGGGCGATGGTCGCGTGCAGCGACCATCGCCCCCGCTGTTTCGTGCACTACGGGCGGACGCGGCGGAGCGACGCGGTGGACGACGAGTCGACCGGCGCCAACACCGTGATGCCGAAGTTCATGGACAACGCATCGCTGGCGTACTGCAGGCGGTAACTCCCGGCCTCGCCGGGGGCGACGACGAACGGGACCGCGGCGATCCCGCGCTCATCGCTGGTGGACACGCCGGTGACCAGCACGGTGCCCGAGGCATCGAGCAGCGACGTCGTGAAGGCAAAGTTGGCAATGGCATTGCCGAAGTCGTCGGTGACCTTGACCCCGCCACCCGTGTACGCCTGTCCGAACGTGAGGGTATCGCTGAGCTCGGCCATCGCCTGGAGTCGCGACGGGGTCGCCGGGTCGATGATGACATCGAAGGTTGCCGGATCCAGACCGGCGATCGTCCCCGTAATGTGCGCGGTGCCCACGCGCGTGCCGGCCGCGAAGATCGCCGAGGCGAAGCCACGGGCATCGGTGCGGGCGCTGCTCGTGACGAGCGTGCCGGCGTCGTCCGCCGACCAGGTGACGGTCGCATTGGCGATGGGCCCACCGTCGGCACCGACGACAAACACCGTGAGCGTATCCGCCAACGTGCTGCCGGCCGTGACGTGCGAGCCGTCGCCGGCGTAGCTGAAGGCGCGCGCCGGCGCCGCGGCCGTAGCGGGCGCGGTCGTGCTGTCCGAGCACGCCGTGAGCAGCAGGGGAGCAATCAGCGCAGACGCGATCCAGCGAGTCGAGTGGGACATGGTGAGGCTCCGCGTGGCAATCGGGTGGTCAACCAAACTGTGTGATGATGGTCACTCCAGTGTGGTGACGAACCGATTTCTGCGCGGTTTCGCGCGTCACGGCCGTTGTTACACACGTTCATCACATCGTCGTGCGCTTTCGTCACGGCGAACGCGCGCGGCGTGCGGCGTGACGGAGTTTTCCAGTCGGTGTCTACCACTCCACCACGCCAAGGATCTTGTCCTTCACCATCACGGTGCGCGCCGGCACCACCGTCCCCGGCGCGAGATGGCAGCCATCCACGTAGGCGAACTCGCCGATCTGCACCCCCGCGCCGACCTTGGAGCGGAACACCACGGCGCTGGCACCGACGATCGTGCGATCCTCGATCGTGGTCAGATCTTTCGCCTCGGAGAGGTCATCGGCCCCGCCGTGCACGACCGCGTGAAAGCCGATCATCACGTGGTTCCCCACCTCGATGTTGCTGTGCTCGAGGGCGTGGAAGGTGACATGATCGGCGAAATGATTGTCGCGTCCGAAGCGGAAGTGTTCCCCTTCATCCGCCCGCAGCGACACGCTGTGCCCCATGGCGCGGTCGAGCGTGCGCCAACCGTCGGCAATCGTCACGCCGCCGATCACGCGCACATTCATCGTGGGGTGCGCGCGCGCCTGCCCCGCAAACGACGGCTGATCCGCGTCATGATTGAAATCGGAGTGCCCGGGGTCGCGCCCTGCCCCCAGCACCGCCGTGGGCGCCTCACGCGCCAGCGCCGCGTACCCCGCCGCCAGCGCGTTGTTGACGTGCAGCACGCCGTGCATGAAGGCGCGGTCGGCATCACTCACCTTGACCACCTTCCCGAGGGCTTCGTTATCGGCCTCGGCCTGCGTCCGGATCCATTTGCCGGGGAGCACCTTGGTGCCGGCATGAATCACGATGCCCGGAGAGACCTTCACGAGATGCGTGACCATCGCGTCTGGCTCCACGACGGCGCCGTCGATGACGGAGTTGAAGCCGACGAAGGCCGGCAGACCGTCGGGGGCGCCAATCGTGGCCGGGCCGAGGATCGTGGCGCCATGCGCAATACTCACGCGGTCGCCAATCCGGACGCTCCCCGCGACCGTCACGTTGTCCTGCAGGTTGCTCGCGGTGCCGATGACGAGCGTTTCGCCCTGCGGATCGATCTCCACGAAGGGCGCCACGAATGAGCGGCAACCGATGTGCACCCGCGCCGGTCGCGTGCGCTGCACCGTGCGGTCGACATAGCTGGCCACCGCGGGTGCCGCACTCGCCGGATAGATGGCGCCGCGTGCCGTGAGAAGCGACACCGACGCACACGCCGGGGCGGCGTGCGCGTCGCCCTCCGGTGCGCCGGCCGCCTTGGCGACCGTGTGCTGCGCGCCAAGCGGCGCAGCGAGAAGAAGACTGGCCAGCGCCACCGCACGTCCGCGCATTTCATCCTCCGGAATCCTGCAACCCGATTCGGCGCGCATCGACGCGCGCTCTACGCAGAAGTGTCGGCGGCTCGTGGTTGGGGAGGTGTGAGGGATTGCCCGACGGCCCTCGTGCCAGCGCGGATCTGCCCGTAGACTCATGCGGGCCCGACTCTCGGGCGCCTCCCCTTCCTCATTTTCTCAGGTCCAATGCGTCTTCGCTCTCTCCCGCTTGCCGCGGGACTGGCGCTGGCCGCGTGCCATCCGGCCAAGAAGCCGGCTCCGGCTCCGGCTCCGGCGCGCCCCACCACGAATGGCGCGGCGTCCGCGCCCACGCCGGGGGCGCCCGTCCCCGG